>JANOBL010001092.1:0-2473 GCA_031411635.1 Betaproteobacteria bacterium | reverse complement strand
GAACTGGCCGAAGCCATGCGGCGCGACTTTGTCGCCAATGTCTCGCACGAGATCCGCACACCGCTGACGGTGCTGGCTGGTTTTGTCGAGACCATGGCCAGCCTGCCGCTCAGCCCCACCGAGCGGGCCCGGGTGATCACGCTGATGCAGCAGCAGACCGACCGCATGCAGGTGCTGGTGTCCGACCTGCTGGCGCTGGCCCAGTTGGAAGGCGGCCCGCGCCCACCGGCGGACCGCTGGCTGCTGCTGGCGCCATTGCTGCAGCGTGCGGTGGCCGATGGCCGCACCTTGTCGGCCGGCCGGCACCAGATCGTGCTGGACCATCCACCGGAGCTGGAGCTGGCCGGGCTGGAGCCCGAGTTGCACAGCGCGGTGGCCAACCTGGTGAGCAATGCGGTGCGTTACACGCCGGATGGCGGCAGCATCCACATCGCTTGGCAGCAGCGCGCCGATGGCAGTGGCCAAATCGAAGTGCGCGACAGCGGCATCGGCATCGCGCGTGAGCACCTGCCCCGGCTCAGCGAGCGTTTTTACCGGGTGGACGGCAGCCGCTCGCGTGATACCGGCGGCACCGGGCTGGGCCTGGCCATCGTCAAGCATGTGATGCAGCGCCACGGTGGATCGCTGGAGATCGACAGCGAGCCGGGTGTGGGCTCGCGGTTCCGCTTGCTGCTGCCGGCCGGGCGGGTGCGCGGCCGCCAGCCGCTCAGCGCTGCGGCCTGATCAGCGCGCAGCGCGCCGGTACACCAGCACCAGCTCGCGCCGCTCGGTGGGGCCACGCTCGCGAGCGGTTTCGGTCCAGCCCTGGTCCCCGCGCCGGGATGCGGCCATTGCGCTGCGCGCGGCGTCGGGGCCACGCTCGATCAACACCTGCATCAACACCGGGCAGCGGCCTGGATTGGCAGGGTCGGCCGCGCTGCCGGTGGCATCCACCCGGCGCCGGCCATGGAACTCCAGCGCCGCCACCAGCGAGGCCGGCGCCTGCGGCGCGGCAATGCACTCACCCGCTGCCACATGTCGCACCAGGCGCTCGGCCAGTGGCCGGTTGCTGCGCGCGTAATCCAGCAGCGGCAAGCCCAGTGTCATCAGCAGCAGCCAGCACAGCGCCACACCACCGGCTGGCAAGACCAGGCTTTTCCAGATCACGGATCGGTGCCGGCTGGTTCGCCAGCGCACCAGGCCAGCCCAGGCCAGCGTGCCGGCCAGCGCCAGCGCCAGTTCCACCCAGGACAGCCGCTGCTGAAAACCCGGCGCCAGCCGTTGCACCGCGGCCAATGCACTGGCCGGTATGCCGGTCTGCAGCGCGCCATAAAACACCCAGATGATCAGTGCGGTCAAGGTGAAGAAAAACACCGAGAACCAGTCGATCGCCGCCGTGCTGCCCCGCTGCAAGGTGGGCAGCGCAAACGCCGCCAGCACCGAGATGCCGGGCACGCCCAGCATCAGCGCGCGGTCCGAGCCGTCCATCGCCGCGCAGGCGCCCAGCGCCACCACCAGCCCCAGCAACGGGATCGCCAAATGGCGCTGGTCGAGCTGCCGGCGCCAGCGCCACAAAGTCCACAGCGCCAATGCCCAGGCCGGCCACAAAAACCACAGCCACAGCCGCGCCAGCAGCGGCAGCTCGATCTGCGCCGCTACCCGCCAGGCCCAGTTGCCGGTGGCCCCCGCCAGCAGTGCGGCCAACGCCGTGGCCAGCAACAGCCAGGGCCGCAGCGATCGCAGCCCGGCATCGTCGCTGCGCTGGCACAGCAGCAGGCTGCCGATGCCCAGCGCCAAGGCCATCGCCGGTGCGCCACTGGCGGCCAAAACCGGCAGCGCCAGCAAGCTGCCGCAGCGCGCTTGCCAGCCCCGGCGGGGTGCGGCGGCCAAGGCCCATTGCAGGCCGGCCACGGCGGCCAACTGCGCCAGCTCGGGGGTTGTCTCGTGCCCAAGCTGCAGCAAGCCCAAGGTGGCGATCAAGGCCAGCAGCGCACCGTCGGCAATCGCCCGGCCGTAGTCCACCGGCGAGGCTTCGCCGCCAAACGCCAGCGGCAGCGGTTGTGCCGCATCGCTGCGCGCCAGGTGAAAGCTGGCGTACCACACGGCCACCAGCGCAAACACCAGCAGTGCGGCAAACGGCAGGCGTGCCGCCAGCGCCGGGTCCAGCCAGCCCTGGCCGGCGCGGATCGCCAGCGCGCCCAGCCAGTGCGGCAGCAAGGCCATGTCGCTGGCCACGCCGCCCAGTGTGGGCGCCAACCACGGCGTGCGGCCCTCGGCGATGGCCAGCATCAAACCAAATGCGTTGAGGTCAGCGCCACGCCAGGGATCGCGGTTGAACACCCCGGGCAGCACATAGGCGGCGCAGAACAACAGCAGCGCCAGCCTGGGCAGTCGCCGGGCGGCCTCCTGGGTGACCAGGGCGGGGTTGGGGAGGGATGTCACCTGCAGCGGCGCGGCATCGGCAAGAAAAAGGGCAGCCCAGGCTGCCCTTTTT
>JANOBL010001091.1:0-3889 GCA_031411635.1 Betaproteobacteria bacterium | reverse complement strand
GCCTGGCCACGCTGTTGCTGCAGCCCACGCCACCGGCCTTGATCCTGCTGGACGAGCCTGAGTTGGGGCTGCACCCTTATGCCATACGCATCTTGGCCGAGATGCTGGAAGCCGCTGCCAAGCGTGCGCAGGTGCTGCTGGCCACGCAAAGCGTGACGCTGCTGAACCAGTTTGCGCCGGCCGACGTGCTGGTGGCTGAAAACGCCAGTGGCGCCACGACGTTTTCGCGCCTGGATGACGGCAAGCTGCAGCAATGGCTGGCCGAGTTCAGTCTGGGTGATCTGTGGGAAAAGAACGTGCTGGGAGGCCGGCCTTGAACCGGCGCTCGGTGCGCCTGTTGATGCTGGTCGAAGGGCAAAGCGAAGAAACCTTTGTCAAGCAAACCTTGGCGCCCTGGCTGGCCGACTGCGGCGTGTTTGTGCAACGCCCGGTGCTGCTGTGGACCAAGCGCCTGCCCGAAGGCAGCGGCTTTCGCGGCGGTGTTGCCAACTGGGCGCAAATCCGCAGAAACCTGCTGCCGCTGCTGGCCGACGGCGACGCCTGGGTGACGACGCTACTGGACTTCTACGGGCTGCCGGATGACGTGCCCGGTGCGGACCGGTTGCGCGGGCCGGGCCTGGCTGCAGAGCGAGTGCGTGCCGTGCAAGCGGCCCTGGCAGGCGAATTTGCCCACTCGCCGCGCTTCATACCGTTCCTGGCCCTGCATGAGTTCGAGGCCTGGCTGTTTGCTGCGCCGAAGATCGTGGCCGACCATTTCGGCAGCGCCCCAATCGCCGCCAAGCTGGCGGCCGCTGTGCCCGCCGACGGTGGCCCTGAAGCCATCAACCACGGCCCCGACACGCACCCGAAGGCGCGGCTGCGCAGGGTCTGCCCTGCCTACAAGGAAACGTCGGACGGCCCCACCTTGATGGCCAAGATTGGCATCCCGGCGGTGCGTGCGCGCTGCCCACACTTTGCCGCCTGGTTGGATCAGCTAGAAGCGCTGGGCCGCACCGCATGACGGCCGGTGCCGTCACCGCTGGTGTGATCGTGAGTGCAGTCGATGACACCACCGACCAGCGGCTGGCCCCCGGCGACCGTATCCGCCATGCCGACCTGGGCGACGGTGTGGTGCTGGATGCACCGCATGATGGCTGGCTGCGCGCTTTCTTCGCGTCGGGCGAGCGGCGCGTGCCGCTGCCGGCGGTGCAGCGTGAAACCTCACGCGCCGAGCGCATGCTGCGGGCGCTGGAAGGCAGTGCCGAGCGTGCCCGCAGTGTGTGGTTGTGCTTTGAGGCGCACTCGCTGCCGCTGGTGGAAGGCGCGGCGTCGCTCACGTCGGCCAAGATCGACCTGCTGCCCCACCAGGTGGTGCTGACGCACCGCATCGCCACCGCATCGCCGCGCCGCTTCTTGGTGGCCGATGAGGTGGGGCTGGGCAAGACCATCGAGACCGCGTTGCTGCTGCGCGAGTTGGCCAGCCGGGGCGAGCTGCAACGCGCCTTGATGGTGGTGCCGGCCGGCCTGGTGAACAACTGGCACCGCGAGTTGAACGAGGTATTCAACCTGGGGTTTGAGGTCTTCGGTTCCGAGGGCGACATCACCGACCGCAAGACCAACGCTTTTGCCCGGCACGACAGGCTGATCGCCAGCATCGACACCCTCAAACGCCCGGCGCGCATAAAGCGCTTGCTGGCCGCACCGCGCTGGGACCTGGTGGTGTTTGACGAGGCCCATCACCTGAGCGCCGGGCAAAGCGGCGGCAAGGTGCGCAAGACTGAGAACTACAAGCTGGCCGAAGCCCTGAAAGACCACGCACGCGATCTGCTGCTGCTGTCGGCCACGCCGCACCAGGGCAACCACTTTCAGTTCTGGATGCTGACGCAGTTGCTGGCGCCAGGCCTGTTTGCCAGCCCGCAAGAGATGGTGGCCGAGCGCCACCGCCTGAACAGCTTGATGTTCCGCCGCACCAAGGCCGATGCCTGCCGGCCCGACGGATCGCCGCTGTTTGCGCGGCGCTGGGTGCACACCGAATCGTTTGTGATGAACCAGGCCGAACGGCACTTTTACGAGCGGCTGCGCGAGTACCTGGACGACGGCTTTGATCTGGCACGGCGGCGCGGCAATGCAGGGCAGGCACTGGGGTTTTTGATGGCGATCTTTCAAAAGATCGCTGCCTCCAGCTTTGCGGCAGTGCGGCGCACGCTGCAGCGGCGCTTGCTGATGCTGACTTTGCACGAGTCGCTGCTGCGCGACCGCGAACTCGATGTGACTGGCCGCGAGCGGCTGCTGGCCGATGCGCGCGAGCTGGTGCATCGCACCCACGGCCTGCCGCACGACCGGGCCGGCGCCAACGAGGTGGACCGGGTACTGGCCGATCTGAAATACCGGCTGGTGAAAAAGCTGGATGACGAGGCGCTGGAGCAGGCGTGCGACCCGTACGGCAGCGAGTTTGCCGCGGCCCATGCCGAGGACGCAGCGTCTGCAGCGGTGCAGATGCACCTGCCCGAAGAGCGGCTGCGCATAGCGGAGTTGCTGGCGGCGTTTCCGGCCGAGCGCGAGACCAAGATGCAGAAGCTGCTGGACGGGCTGGGCACGCTGTGGCGGCGCGATGCCGGCGAGAAGGTGGTGATCTTTGCCACCTACCTGGGCACGGTGGACCTGATAGAGCGCGAGATCGAGGCCGCCTACCCGGGCCAGGGCGTGGCGGTGCTGCGCGGCGGCGACCACGGTGCCAAGGTGGCGGCCGAGCGGCGCTTTCGCCAGCCGGCTGGGCCCCGGGTGCTGGTATGCACGGCGGCGGGGCGCGAAGGCATCAACCTGCAGTTTGCGCGGGTGTTGTTCAACTTCGACCTGCCCTGGAACCCGATGGATATGGAGCAGCGCATCGGCCGCATCCATCGCTACGGGCAAAACCACACCGCCCAGGTCTACAACCTGGTGCTGTCGGACACCATCGAAGGCCGCATCTATTTGCTGCTGGACGAGAAGCTGACCGAGATCGCCAGAGCCGTAGGCAAGCTGGACGCGCACGGTGAGGTGGCCGAGGACTTGCGGGCACAGATCCTGGGCCAGCTTTCGGAGCGGCTGAACTACGACAAGCTGTACCAGCAGGCACTGTCGGACCCGGAACTCAAGCGCACCGAGCTGGAACTGGCGGCGGCGCTGTCGAACTCACGCGAGGCGCGGCAGGTAGTGTTCAACCTGTTCCAGGATTTGGACGGCTTCAGCTTGGACGACTACAAGCCGCTGGCCGATGTGGCCACCGCGCTGGAGCGCTTGCATCACTTCCTGGCCGAAGCCGTGCAAGACCGGGGCTGGACGCTGCGGCGGCTGGACGAGACCACCAGCGAGTTGACAGGCGCCGGCATCGCAACCCAGCGGTTGACCACCTGCCGCGATGCTGCAAACGGCGGCGACGGCATCGAGTTGCTGGGGTTGGATCACCCGAGAGTGCAAGCCGAATTCAGCCGCTGGCAGGCGGTGGCGCCGGAGCGCCTTGGGCTGGCGGTCAAGGTGGCGGTGGACGGGGCAGGGCTGCTGACCGTCTGGCGCGTGGAGGTGGCCACCGACAAGGGCCTGCGGCGGCTGACCGTACAGCCGATTGCAGTGCGTGCAGACGGCACGCGGCTGCCTGCGGTTGAGCGGCGTTGCAGCCAGCTTCTGCAGGCTGAGCCCACGGTGCCCCGATGGTCGGCCGACCTGCGACTGGATTGCCTGTTGAAGGTGGTCGAACCGGCACTGCAGCGCGAACTGAAACTGCGTGCTGCGGGAGGCGATAGCTTCTCGACCGAATTGATAGCGTGCATCGAACTGGTGCCGTGCGATTGAGATTGAGTCGGCAAGGCGGCGGGAGTGCCCCCAAAGCGCGGGGTGCCGCTGCAAACCCTGAGCCACTGCACAACAGCGC
>JANOBL010001090.1:0-4262 GCA_031411635.1 Betaproteobacteria bacterium | reverse complement strand
CTGCGCAAGGTGGTGATTGATCGCGGTGTGGTGATCCCCGATGGCCTGGTGGTGGGCCAGGACGCCGAGGCCGATGCCCGGCGCTTCCGCCGCACCGAGCGGGGGGTATGTTTGATCACCCAGTCGATGCTCGATAGGCTGGGCGCTTGAGCCAGACCATGCCCGCCGCGCACCAGCCCGTTGCCGGCACCGGCCCAGCGCTGCATGTGCTGGCCGTGGCCTCGGAGATGTACCCGCTGCTCAAGACCGGTGGCCTGGCCGATGTGGTGGGTGCCTTGCCGGGCGCGCTGGCGCCGTTGGGTGTTGTGGTGCACACCTTGCTGCCCGGCCATCCGGCCGTGCTGGCGGCGCTGCAGCACGGGCAAGAGCGTTGCCAGTGGCCAGCCTGGTTTGGCGGGCCGGCGCGGGTGCTGGCGGGGCAATGCGGCGCGCTGCAGGTGTTGGTGCTGGACGCACCGCATCTGTACAACCGGCCCGGCAATCCTTACCTGGACAGCAGCGGCCGTGATTGGCCCGACAACGCCGAGCGCTATGCCGCCTTGGCGTTTGCGGCAGCGCGCATTGGCTGGGGTGAGTTGCCCGGCCTGCTGCCCGATGTGATCCACGCCCATGATTGGCAAGCCGCGCTGGTGCCGGCCTACCTGCGCTACCTGGGCGCCGGCAAACGCAGGCCGGCAACGGTGCTCACCTTGCACAACATGGCCTTCCAGGGCCAGTTCAAGCCCGATGTCTGGAGCCGGCTGGGCTTGCCGGCCGAGGCCTTTGCCACCGAGGGCCTGGAGTACCACGGCGACATCGGTTACCTCAAAGCCGGCATCCACTTTGCCGATGCCATCACCACCGTCAGCCCCACCTATGCCCGAGAGATCCGCAGCGCCGCCGGTGGCATGGGGCTGGATGCGATGCTGCGCTGGCGCGACAACGCCGTCAGCGGCATCGTCAACGGCATCGATACCGACGTCTGGAACCCGGCCACCGATGTGCACCTGGCCAGCCGCTACAGCGCGGTCCGGCCTGCGGCGCGCGATGCGCACCGGCAAATCAACCGGCAGGCGGTTGAAGCGCGCTTCGGCCTGCCGGCAGACGACGCGCCGCTGGTCTGCATGATCAGCCGATTGACCACGCAAAAAGGCATCGACCTGGTGGCACAGACGCTGGACACCATTGTTGCCAGCGGCGCGCGCCTGGTGGTGCTGGGTGCCGGCGACGCCAAGCTGGAAGAGGCGATGCGCGCCGGTGCCGCCCGCCATCCCAGCCGGGTGGCGGTGCACATCGGTTACGACGAGGCCGAATCGCATCTGCTGCAAGGCGGTTGCGACGCGATCCTGGTGCCGTCTCGCTTTGAGCCCTGCGGCCTGACGCAGTTGTATGGCCTGCGCTACGGCTGCGTGCCGGTGGTGGCCCGGGTGGGTGGCCTGGCCGATACGGTGATCGATGCCAACGATGCCGCGATCAAGGCCGGCGTGGCCACCGGCATCCAGTTTGCCGACATCACCGCCGATGGCTTGCTGGAGGCCGTGCGCCGCCTGGTGCGCTTGTACCGGCAGCCAGCACTGTGGCGCCGGATGCAGAGCAACGGCATGAAGGCGCAAGTGGATTGGCAAAGCTCGGCCGCCGAGTACGCGGCGCTGTACCGGCGTTTGTCGGTGGCAAATTTGTCGGTTGCAAAGGAGGCGACATGATCCAGACCATCCCCACCCAGCCGATCGCCGGCATGAAGCCCGGCACCAGCGGGCTGCGCAAAAAAGTCACCGAGTTTGCCAGCCCCAACTACCTGGCCAATTTTGTGCAATCGGTGTTTGACGCGGTGCGGCCGGCGGCCGGTTTTGCCGACTTGACGCTGGTGGTCGGTGGTGACGGCCGCTACTGGAATGCCGAGGCCATCCAGACCGTGCTGCGCCTGGCGGCGGGCAATGGTTTTGCGCGGGTGCTGGTGGGCCAGCACGGCATCCTGTCCACACCGGCGGCGTCCTGCGTGATCCGCCAACAGCGCGCGTTTGGCGGCCTGATCCTGTCGGCCAGCCACAACCCGGGTGGGCCGGACGGCGACTTCGGCATCAAGTTCAACGGCGCCAACGGCGGCCCGGCCGCCGAGCGGATCACCGACGCGATCTATGCCCACACTTTGACGATCAAGCGCTACCTCAGCACCGATACATCCGACATCGACTTGGGGCACATCGGCACCCAGCGCCTGGGCGAGATGCTGGTCGAGATCATCGACCCGGTGGCCGACTACCTGGCGCTGATGCGCCGGCTGTTCGACTTCAAGGCCTTGCGCGCCTGGTTTGCTGCCGGCCACACGCTGGCCTTTGATGCGATGCATGCAGTGACCGGGCCCTATGCCCATGCGATCTTCGAGCGTGAACTGGGTGCGCCCGCCGGCACGGTGAAAAACGGCACCCCCTTGACGGACTTTGGCGGCCACCATCCCGACCCGAACCTGGTGCACGCCAAGGCGCTGCACGACTTGATGATGTCGCCCGGTGCGCCCGACATCGGCGCCGCGTCCGACGGCGACGGCGACCGCAACCTGATCATCGGCCGGGGCCTGTTTGTCGCGCCGTCCGATTCGCTGGCGATGCTGGCGGCCAATGCCCACCTGGCGCCGGCTTACCGCGACGGCATTGCCGGCATTGCCCGGTCCATGCCCACCAGCGGCGCGGCCGACCGGGTGGCCGATGCCTTGCGCATCCCGTGTTTTGAAACCCCCACCGGCTGGAAGTTTTTTGGCAACCTGCTGGACGCCGGCCGGGTGACCTTGTGCGGCGAAGAGAGCGCCGGCACCGGCAGCGACCATGTGCGCGAAAAAGACGGCATCTGGGCCGTGCTGCTGTGGCTCAGCATCCTGGCCGCACGCCGGCAAAGTGTGCTGCAGATCGCGCAAGAACACTGGGCCACCTACGGCCGCAATTACTACACCCGGCACGATTACGAAGACCTGGACAGCGGCCTGGCCAAGACCTTGATGCAGGCGCTGGGTGCCAGGATCAACGGCCTGGCCGGCCATGCACTGGGTGGGCGCCGGGTGAAGATTGCCGACGATTTCAGCTACCTCGACATCGTCGACGGCAGCCTGTCGTCGCACCAGGGCCAGCGCATCGTGTTCGACGACGGTTGCCGCATCGTCTACCGGCTGTCGGGCACCGGCACCTCGGGCGCCACGTTGCGGGTCTACATCGAGCGTTTTGAGCCCGATCCGGCGCGCCATGCGCTTGACACCCAGTTGGCACTGGCCGATCTGATCAGCCTGGCCGACAGCACCGCAGGCATCACGCAGCGCACCGGGCGCAAGGAGCCCAGCGTGATCACCTGAACCACCGGGCGTGCGCCTGATCAGCGCGCCCCGCCCCCCCAACGCCATTACCGCCACCACGGCCACTACCCATCGATGGATGGGGAAAGGAGTTTCCATGCGCTTTCCACGCCGCAGCGGCATCCTGTTGCATCCCACGTCGCTACCCGGCCCGCATGGCTCGGGCGACTTTGGCCCCGGCGCCTACCAGTTCATAGACTGGCTGGCCGCAGGTGGCCAAAAGCTCTGGCAGATCCTGCCGCTGGGCGGCATCGGCCCGGGCAACTCGCCTTACATGAGCAGTTCGGCCTTTGCCGGCAACGTGTTGCTGATCGACATGGCCGATCTACAGCAGCGTGGCTGGCTGGACGCTGCCGATCTGCAGCCCGGCGGCGGCCTGAGTGACGCGGCCATCCACTTTGGCGCCACCGTGCCGTACCGCATGCACAGGCTGGCGCGCGCCGCGCAACGCTTTGCCAGCAGCGCCAGTGCGGCAGACCGGGCCGCGCTGGCCAGCTTTTGCGCCGCGCAAGCAAGCTGGCTGCCCAATTACGCACTGTTCATGGCGCTGGCCGAGCATCACGGCTGGCGCGATTGGTGCGATTGGGCGCCCGCGTTGGCCGCGCGTGAGCCCGCCGCACTGGCGGCAGCGGCCCAGCAACACGCCGAGCGCATCGCCTTGTGGACGTTTTGCCAATGGCGCTTCTTTGAGCAATGGCAGCGGCTGCGCAACTACGCCCACCATCACGACGTGATGATCGTTGGCGACGCGCCGATCTTCATCGCCCACCAGAGTGCCGAAGCCTGGGCCAGGCCCGATCTGTTTGAGTGAGTGCGATCACCGAATTCGATGGTGCGCCGATCAAGTATTGCGATGGCCGAATGACGACCGAGGGCAATAGCCACAGTGGCAATGGCCATCGCTGGCCTTGATCAGAACGGTTCGTCCTCGTCGGGTTGTGGTGCG
>JANOBL010001089.1:0-5780 GCA_031411635.1 Betaproteobacteria bacterium | reverse complement strand
GGCACAATCAGTTGGTTGTCCACCTTGCTGACGCCCTTGACGGCGGCGGCCAAGCGGGTAGCCCGATCGCGCGCCAGCTTGTCGGGTGCGGTGCCACGCAACATCACGTGGCCGTTGTCGGTATCCACGTTGATGCGCAAGGCGCTGAGCGTTGGGTCTTTGGCCAGCTCGGCGTTGACGCTGGCGGTGATGGCGGCGTCTTCCACTTTGCTGGCCACCTTGCCGGCCGTGCTTTCGACCTTGTCGGCCACCTTGCCGGCCGTGTTTTCCACGCTCTTGACCACCTGGTTGGTGGTGTTTTCCACCGCGTTGGCGGCTTTGCCGGCGGCGGCTTCGGTGCTGGTCTTGGCGTCGTCGGCTTTTTGTTCCACCTTGGCGATGGCCGAATCAACTTGCTGGCCGGCGCTGCGCTTGTCCTCGTTGCCACAGGCCGTGAGTGCCAGTGCTGCGGCCGCAGCGGCGATGAAACTGAGTTTGAACTGGGAGGTCATCGTGAATCCTTTCAGTGAATGGGGGCCCCGGGTCATAACGACCCTTTTGACCATGCGTTGCAGCTTAGGTGCCATGCTGGTTGGGCGCTGTCGGCAACGGCGAAATCTGCGTGTCGGACAACGCCGACAACGGCGCCGGCAGCGGGGCCCGGCGCGAGCCCAGCGCATGGGCGTAGACCCAGGTGAACTCGGCGCCCAGCAAAAAGATCTGCGCCGAGTAATACACCCACACCAGCACCACCACCAGCGAGCCGGCGGCGCCAAAGCCCGGGCTGACCGCACCGGGTTGCAGGTACAGGCTGAGCAGCCAGCGGCCGAGTGTGAACAGGCCGGCGGTGGCCAGCGCGCCCACCCACACATCGGACCAGGCGATCTGCACCCGGGGCATCACTTTGTAGATCATCGCAAACACCAGCGTCATCAGTGCAAAGCCGCTGCCCAGGTTCAGCAGCGCCAGCGTGGTTTGCCAGCCGCCCAGCCGGGGCGACCACCAGGCTTGCAGGCCGGCCAGTGCGGCGTCCAGCAGCAGCGAGACCACCAGCAAAAAGCCCAGGCCCAGGATCAGGCCAAACAACAGCACCCGGGCCCGCAGCAGCAGCCACAGCCCACCGGCGGGCCGGGCCGGCGCGCGCCAAATCCGGTCCAAGGTGTTTTGCAGCTCGGCAAACACCGTGGTGGCGCCCACCAGCATCAGCCCCAGGCCCAGCGCGGTGGCCCACCAGCCGCTGGCCGGCTGGTTGACGCTTTCCAGAAGCTGCTGCACCGCCGCCGCGCCCGGCGCACCCACCAGGCCTTGCAACTGGCCAAAGATCTCTCCGCGTGCTGCGTCGGCACCAAACACCAGGCCAGCCACGGAAATAACGATCAAAAGCAGCGGCGCCATCGAGAACAGCGTGTAGTAGGCCAGCGCAGCGCCTTTGCTGGGGGCGTCGTCGGCAATCCACGCCGCCGCCGATTGGCGCAGCATTGACCACAACAATTGCAGCAGGTGCATCACAGGCTTTGCGGGGGGGGCGGGGGTTGTGGGGCTTGCGAGGTTTGCAGGGCTTGAACCCGTTGCACCAGCTCGGCCAGCGTGCCGGCCACCGCATCCACGCCCAGCAGTTGGGCCGCGTCGGGTGCCAGCAGCGCCGATGGCACGTTCCAAAGCCCGGCCGCGATGTGCAGGCCGGGCTGGCGGCGGCGCAGCCGGCGTGCCATGTAGCGCAACTGGGCTTCGGGCGTTGGGCTGAAGCTGGACAGGCACAGCAGTTGCACGCCGGCCAAATCCAGCGCGCCGATCTGCTCGGCCGCCACCGCGCCGGCCGGCAGGCACAGCGCGTCAACGCCGTTCAGTGCCAAGGCATGCGCCAGCATGTCGGCGGCCAGGCTGTCTGCCGTGCCACGGGCACCCGCGCACAACACGGTGACTTCGTCGGCGCTGTGCTCGGGCGCTGCCGGTGCATGCTCGTCCCGCAAGTCCCGGATCACCGCCGCCAGGCCGGTACTCACCCGGTGCCGGTGCTCGGCGCTGCGGTCGCCCACATGGGCGTTGGCCGCCAGGCGCAGCATCGGTACAGCGGTGTTGCTGTAAAACGGCAGCGGTGAGCCGGCAGCCCCCTGCTCGTCGGCCAGCTCGATGGCTTCTTCCACATCACCGGCCAGCAGCCGCTGGTACAGCCGGGTGGGCGGATCAAACACCGCCGAGCTGCCCAGCAGCACATCCAGCCAGCCCAGCGCCGGGATGTGCCGGCCCAGCACCGCCAGGCACACGGTGAGCGGCGTGGCCAGGATCAGCCCGATGGGGCCCCACAGCGCGGCCCAGAATACCGCGGAGACGATGATGGACACCGGCGACAGCCCGGTGCTGGCGCCGTACAGCCAGGGCTCCAGCAGGTTGTTGCTGATCAGCTCCAGCGTGAGCACCAGCACCAACACCCACAGCATCATCTGCCAGCCGGGATCGATGGCAAACGCCAGGGTCAGCGGAAACAGCGCCGCGATCACTGGCCCGAAATACGGCACAAAACGCAGCATCGCTGCCACCAGCCCCCACAGCAGTGCACCCGGCACGCCGATCAAGGCCAGGCCAGCGGCCATTGGCACGCCGTAGCTCAGGTTGATCAGCAACTGCATCGTCAGGTAGCGGCTGACCCGGTCACCGGCCTCGCCCAGCGCATCGGTGGTGATGTGCAGATCGCCGCCCACCAGGCGCAGCAAGCGGTCGCGCATGTCGTTGCGCTCCAGCAGGATGAACACCACGAACACCAGCACGATGCCGGCGGTGCCCACCGGGGCCAGGACGGGCTCGATCAGGTCGATCGCGGTTTGCACCGCCGAGCGTGGCGCCGGCTCCATCTGCACCCTTGTCAAGGCGGGCGTGCTGCGGTGTTGGCTGGGGTCCAGCGCACGGCGGGTGGCATCGATCTCGCCGCCCACCACATCGGCCATGCGCGCCACGTCGTCCAGCACGCCACGGCCGCTCAAACCCTGGCGCAGGCTGCGCAGCTTGGCCTGGATCGTCGATTGGTAGGTGGGCAGGTTCTTGCTGAGCTGCACCACCTGATTGCCGACAAACAGTGCGGTGGCGCCCAGCACCGCCACAGTGAACAGCATCACCAGCCCCACAGCAAGCGCGCGTGGCAAGTGCCAGCGCCGCAGCCTTGTCACCAGCGGATCCAGCATGAAGCCCAGCATCACCGCCAGCGCAAACGGCACCAGGATGTCGCGGCCAAAATACAGCACCGCCACCGTCATCAGGCAGGCCATGGCGGTCAGCGCACCCAGGCGCGGCATGCGGGCCGGGGGTGGGGCGGCGGGGCTGGCGTCGGCAACCTGGGGCATCGGCCGATTGGATTGCGCGGCATGGTGCGCCGCCGTCGTCCCGGTGCGCAATCGGCTGTAGGACGATGCCGGGGACCGATTGACACCGATGGGACGGCCGCCCCACTGCGTTTCACGCATCATGCACAGCCCAGCCTCCGGAGACCCACCGCCATGCAAGCCACGATGATGAATGTGCCGCTGTCGATCAACGGCTTTCTGCAGCGCGCCGGCACGCTGTTCAAGCACAACACGCTGGTTTCGCGTCTGCCCGACAAAAGCCTGCGCCGCCACAGCTACGGCCAGTGGCACCAGCGCACGCTGGCATTGGCCTCAGCGCTGCAGCGCGCCGGGCTGCAAAAAGGCGATCGCGTGGCCACACTCTGCTGGAACCACCATGTGCACCTGGAGGCCTATTTCGGCATCCCCGCTGCCGGCGGTGTGATGCACACCTTGAACCTGCGCTTGTCGCCCGAGGAGATAGGCTGGATCGCCGCCGATGCGCAAGACCGCTTTTTGATCGTCGACGACATCCTGCTGCCGCTGTACCGGCAGATGGCGCATCTGCATGCCTTCGAGAAAGTGCTGGTGTTTTCGTTTTCAGGCAGCGCTGTGCCCGGTGACCTGACCGATTACGAGGCCTTCATCGCCGATGCTGACCCGGCTGGCTTCACGCCCGCGCCGCACGACGAAAACGACGCCATCGCCATCTGCTACACCAGCGGCACCACCGGCCGGCCCAAGGGCGTGGTGTATTCGCACCGCTCCACCGTGCTGCACACCCTGGTGGCCAGCCTGGGCGACCACTGGGCGCTGCGCGGCAACGATGTGGTGATGCCGGTGACGCCGATGTTCCATGCCAATAGCTGGGGCATGCCGTATGGCGCGGTGATGATGGGCGCCAAGCTGGTGTTCCCCGGCCCGCACCTGCATGCCGACGATCTGCTGGACCTGATGCAGATCGAGCCACCCACCTTGTCGCTGGGCGTGCCGACGATCTGGCTCAGCCTGATCCAGGCCTTCGACCGGGCGCTGACCGAAACCCCGGGCCGCTGGAGATTACCGGCCGGCATGCGCTCCCTGGTGGGCGGCGCGGCGGTGCCCGAATCGCTGATCCGCGCCTTCGACAAACACGGGGTCTGGCTGCTGCAGGGCTGGGGCATGACCGAGACCTCGCCGCTGGCCACCGTCAGCTACCCGCGTGCCGAGCTGAAAGACGCCAGCGACGACGAGCGCTACCGCCGCGCCGCGATGGCCGGTGTGATGGCGCCGTTGGTCGAATTGCGGCTGAAGACCGACGAAGGCGGCCTGGCGCCCTGGGACGGCCAGACCATGGGCGAGATCCAGGTGCGTGGGCCGTTCATCACCGGCAGTTACCACCAGGTGCCGGTGAGCGACGACAAATTCACCACCGATGAGGACGGCCAATCCTGGCTGCGCACCGGCGATGTGGCCACGCTGGACGAGCTGGGCTTTTTGCGCATCACCGACCGCACCAAGGACTTGATCAAGAGCGGCGGTGAGTGGATCAGCAGCGTGGATGTCGAAAACGCACTGATGTCGCACCCGGCGGTGGCCGAGGCCGCGGTGATCGCGATCCCCGACGCGAAATGGAGCGAGCGGCCGCTGGCCTGCATCGTGCTGAAACCCGGCCAGGCGGTGGACGGCGCGGCGCTGAATGCGCTGATGCTTGAGCGTGGTTTTGCCAAGTGGCAATGCCCGGAGCGTTACGAAGTGATTGCGGCGATTCCACGCACCTCCACCGGCAAGTTCTGGAAGCTCAAGCTGCGGCAGATGTTTCCGAAGTAGGGCTTTTCCCTTGAACTCTGGATATACAATTCAAGCCTGTATATCCAAAGCATCGGAGTCTGTCATGCAAGTCGCCAAGTGGGGCAACAGCCTGGCCATCCGCCTGCCCGCCGCCGTGGTGGAAATCCTCGGTTTGAAAGAGGGCGACGACATCAACATCACGGTGGCCAACGAGGGCCACTTCGAGTTGGCGCCCAAGCCCACCAACCGCGAAATCCTGGCCCGGCTGCGCCAGTACCGGGGCCGGTTGCCTGCAGATTTCAAGTTTGACCGGCTTGAGGCCAACGCGCGTGGCGAGTGAGCGGGGCTGGGCCGAATGCCGCCGCCTGTTCGACCGGTCATCCTTCGCCCATTCACCCGCTACTTCGTCGACACCAATGTCCTGCTCTACCTGATCTCTAACGACTTGGCCAAGGCCCAGCGGGCCGAGCAGGTGTTGACGCAGCGCATCGTCATCAGCGTGCAGGTGCTGAATGAATTTGCCAACGTGGCCAGGCGCAAGCAAAGCCTGGCCTGGGATGAGTTGCAACAGGTGCTGGGCAGCATCAGCACTTTTTGCGATATCCGGGATGTGACCCTGGCCACCCACCAGCGTGGTCTGGCATTGGCCAGCCGCTACCAGTTCAGCATCTACGACGCGATGATTGCCGCCGCCGCGCTGGAATCGGGCTGCGATTG
>JANOBL010001088.1:0-1648 GCA_031411635.1 Betaproteobacteria bacterium | reverse complement strand
GCCCGCACCGCTCACGGCTTGCCGGCAATCTGCTGGTTGATCTGCTCCAGCCGCTGGTTGTAATCCTTGATTGCGCGCTGGCATTCCAGAATCATGTTGGCCAGCAGCTTGTCGTGCGCTGCGCAGGCGCGCAAGGCCTTGCGATCGTCGATGCCGATCGCAATCACCTCGGCATAACTGATGCCCGGCGGCACAGACCGGGGCTCGTCGCAGCGCTGCGCCAGCAGCTCGGCCGGCACCGGGCAATCCACCGGCTTGACCACCACCGGCAACGTGGGCGCGCAGCCCGCCAAGGCGATGGCCATCATCAACACCGGCAAGGCAGCAATGCGGCTCATGGCTGGCCCCCCCGCAGCGGCGCCAGCAACTCGGCCGGCACCGCCACCTTGGAGCATTCCAGCCCGGCAATCAGGGTTTGTTGGTCGGTCACAGTCTTTTCAAGCTTGGTGATTTCGGCCTGCAGCCGGTTGCGCTCCTCGGGGTCTATCGTCGGGCTGGCCACCGCCTGCTGCAGCGTGACGATGCGGGTTTGCGTGACGCTGCGCACTTTGCCCAACTCGGCAATGCGCTGGTCGCGGCCGGCCAGCACCGCATTGAACTCGGCCTTGGCCTGGGCATGCTCGGTTTCCAGCTTTTTCTGACCTTGTTCAAACTCGCTGCTCAGGCCGGCCAGGCGTTGGTTCAAGCCTTTGACCACCTTGTCATGCTCGGCCTGCGCCTGCTCGCCCAGGTCTTTGGCCTTGGCCAGTGCGGCGATCGCATCCTTGCCCGACCACGACCCCGCATACCAGCCGGCCGCACCGGCCAGCACCATCACGATCAGCAACACCAGGTTTCTCATGCGGCCCGCCAGTCTCTAGTTACTTGGTCCAGCAGCCATGCTGACACGATTGGCCGGCTGCGGCTACCGGTGCAGGCCGCCCCCCTACATCAACGAGACAAGGCCAGCCGCACCCCAAACGCCAGCAGCATGGTGCCGGCCACCCGGTTCAGCCAGCGGGTGGCGCGTGGGCTGGCGCGCAGGCGCTCGGCAAAGTGGCGGGTCAAGGCCACCGCCAGCACGCCGTACAAAAACGTCAGCAGCGCCACGGTAAGCGCCATGAAGCCGAAGGTGGCCAGGCCCTGGTGCTTTAGCGGGTCAACAAACAGCGGAAAAAACGCCATGTAGAACACGATCGCCTTCGGGTTCAGCAAGGTGATCAGCAACGCCTGGCGGAAGTACTGGCCGGCACGGATCTGCAGCACCGGCGCATCACCCGGCTTGGCCATGATCAAGCGCCAGCCCATCCACGCCAGGTAGGCCGCGCCCAGCCATTGCACCGCGGCAAACAACAGCGGCGACGCCGACAACAACGTGGCCATGCCAGCCACCGCCAGCCAGATCAGCACCTGGTCGCCGGCGATCACGCCCAAAGTGGCGGCCAGCCCACCCACCACACCGCCCTTGCCGGTGGACGTGACCAAGGCCAGGTTGCCTGGCCCGGGAATCGCCAGGAACACAATCACCGCCACCACAAAGGCCCCGTAATCCGCCACGCCGAACATGTGTGCTCCTGGTTTGAACAGCCGCCGATGATGCCAGCGCTGCACGGCCATCCGCTGGAAGACGAGATCGAGTTCAGCGCGATCCGGGCCCAGGGCGCGGGTG
>JANOBL010001087.1:0-4461 GCA_031411635.1 Betaproteobacteria bacterium | reverse complement strand
TGAAGGCCAGCGCGCTCATCGCCCAGCCTCGTCGGCCTGCCCGCTGCGGGACACCCGCAGTTGCAGCAGCGTCAACACCACCAGGGCCAGCGCGAGCAGCAGCGAGCCGGCGGCGGCCATGCCGTACAGCCGCACCTGCTCCTGAAAGGCGGTCTGGTAGATGAACTGCACAACAAAGGTGGTGGCCGATCCGGGGCCACCACCGGTGAGCACAAACACCTCGTCGAAGGTTTGCACAGCGCGGATGGCACCCAGCACGCCCACCACCAGCAGGTTGGGCATCAGCAGCGGCAAGGTCACCCGGGTCAAGCTGCGCCAGGGTGAGGCGCGGTCGAGCTGCGCCGCCTCGTACAGATCGGCCGGAATCGCCTGCAGGCCGGCCAGCAGGATCAGCGTGAAAAACCCCATGTGGGCCCAGATGCTGACAAACACCACCCAGAAAAACGCCCAGCCCGGCTCGGCCAGCCACAAAACCGGCGGTGCACCGGCGGCGGCCAGCACGCCGTTGAGCAGGCCGTCGCGCTGCAGAATCCATTTCCAGATCAGCGCCACCACCACCGGCGACAGCAACACCGGGTAGAAGTACACGCCGCGCCAGAAGCCCCGGCCGATGATTTTGCGATTTAGCACCAGCGCGGTGACCAGGCTGAACAACACCATCAGCCCCACCTGCAGCAGCGAGTACTTGGCGGTGTTCCAAACCGCGCGCCAGAACAAATCCTTGCGGCAGGTTTCGGGCAGCCAGTGGTTGCTGCAGTCCAGCAGGGTGGCCAGGTTCTCGGCGCCCACCCAGGGCCGCTGGTTGGGGTACAGCGCCACGCCGCCGGTCAGCGCGTACCAGAGGTTGATGGCGATCGGCAAAAAGGTGAAGACGCCGAAGATCAGCAGGTTGGGCGTCAAAAACAGCCAGGGCGTGCGGCCGCTTGCCTGGTTGCCGGTGCTGGCCATGGCGCGGCTGCGTTTTTTATTTACTGGCCGCCTTGACCTGCTCGTCGATATCGGCGGCCAGGCGCTTGATCGCATCGTCGGCGCTCATCTCACCGGCCACTGCCTGGCCCAGGCGCTGCGCGGTGGGCAAGAACACCGCGCGGTTGAAGCGGTAACCCTGCAGTGCGTAGTTGGGCCCGGCGATGTTGGGCACATCGGCGACAAACACGCCCAGCGCCGCCTTGGCCGCCGGCGATACGTTGTAGGTCACGCCGCCCTTGGCCACGGCCAGGCTGGCCGGGATGTTTTCGGTCTTGGCCATCAGCTCGCGGTAGTTGGCATCCTCGGACAAAAAGTCCAGCAGCTTGGCCGCCAATGCCGGCTGCTTGGTTCGCTTGAACGCCACATAAGCCGCGCCGCCCGGCATCGCGGTGCAGGCGGCCGGGCCGCAGGGCGCAGGCACCACCGCCCAGTCGAAGGCTTTGCTCACCTGGGTGTCCATGCGCCGCACCTGCCAGGAGCCGGAGTAGTACATCACCACCTTGCCATTGGCGAATTCCTCAAACGCGTCGCGGTATTGGGAGCCGCCGACACCGCCCCACACCTCCTTGGGCATCAAGCCGGCCTTGTGCCAGCCTATGAATTTGTTCACCGCCGCCTGGTAGCCGGCATCGACCACTGGCACCCCCTTGGCATCGAAGATCTTGGCGCCATAAGCCACCGCCAGCGGTGCAAAGCGGTGGCCGCTGCGGTCCATCGCCATCGCAAACGGCGTCTTGGTGGCGGCCGCCACCTTGGCGGTGGCGGCTGCCCAGTCGTCCCAGGTGGCCTGGGCGCCGGGCAAGGCCACCTTGGCCTGCTCGAACAGCGTCTTGTTGATGAAGGCGCCGGTGACGGTGAGCTGGGACATCAGGCCGTAAATGCCGTCGTCGCCCGGCCCGGCGCGAAACCAGGCCAGCGAGGACGAAAAGTTGTCGGTCCAGGCCTTGGCGCGCGCCGCCGGCAGCAGCGGCTTCAGATCGAGGTAGTACTTGTTCAGGCCGCCCAGATCGGTGATGCGGGCGATGTCCGGCCCTTCGCCGGCAGCGAGTTGTACCGGCAGTTGCTCGACCACCGCCTTGTACGGCACCTTGTCGATCACCACCTTGGCGCCCGGGTTGGCGGCCTCGAAGCGCTTGATGATCTCGCCGGTAACCTCGCATTCATTGCCGTCGGAATAACACTGCAGGCGCAACTCCTGGGCCTGGACGCTGAGTGCAGCGGCAAGCAAAGCAACAGCAATCGGGGCTTGGATCAGTTTCACGGTGCAGGTCTCCTGGGCATGGGGCATGGTGGCCGATGGCCGCAGGCCCGTCAAATGGGGACAACGCTGGGGCCGGCCGCGCTGACTGCCGGCTGGCGCTGGCGCAAACGCATCAGCAGCGCTTCGGGGTTCATCGTGAACGACATGTGCTCCTTCGGCTCGCCGCCGCCGGCCGTGACCACGCTGTCGATGTCAAAGCGGCCCAGCAGCATCACCAGCGCCAGCTTGATTTCCAGCAGTGCCAGGTAGCGGCCCGGGCACATGCGTGGGCCTGCGCCAAACGGCATCGCGCTGCGCTTGTCGGCAGGCTTGTCGGCGCCCTCCAGCCAGCGTCGCGGATCAAAGCCCAGGGCGTTGGGAAAGCGTTGCTCGTCCACATTGTCGTGCCGCATCACGCACCACAGCATCGTGCCGGCCGGCACCGCCACATCGGCCACCACGGTGTCGCGCAGCGAATACAGGCCCAGAAACGGCGCCACCGGTTTCAGCCGCATCGCCTCGTTGGCGCAGGCTTCCAAAAACACCAGGCGGTCGAGCTGCGCCGGCTCCAGCGTGGCCAAATCCGGCGCCACACGCTGCACCTCGTCGCGGGCCTGGGCCAGCGCGGCCGGGTGCTGGTGCAGCAGGTAGATCATCCAGGCCAGCGTATTGGCGGTGGTGTCTTCACCGGCAAACAGCATCGTCGAGACATTGCCGGCCACATCTTTTTCATCGACGCCCGAGCCATCCTGGTCGGCCGCCACCAGCATCGCTTCCAGCAGGTTGCGCGGTGCGGCACGCAAGCCAGGGTCGGCCGCCATACGCGCGCGGGCCTGGGCGATGAAACCGGCCACCGCCGCCCGCAGCGCGGCCACACTGCGCACCAATTGCCGATCGCTGGGCAACTTGAACCAGCGCCAGTACGGCAGCGGCGACATCACACGCCGGTAGGTGCCGGCAAAAATGATGTCCAGGTGCTGGTGGATCGGGTCGTCACCGCCAGCCAGCGAGTTGACCTCGGTGCCGAATGCCAAGCCGGCAATCGCATCCACCGTGAAGCGCTTCAGGTCGGCCTGCAGCGCTATGGTCTGCCCGCTGGCCGCCGCTTCAAGCCAACGCGCTTGCAGGCGCTGCGCCACCTGCCGCAGCGCGGGGAAATAACTGCGCACCCGGTCGGGCGCAAAACTGGCCATCACCATGCGGCGCTGCGCCTGCCAGGCTGGCCCTTCGGAAGTGAACAGCCCCGGTGAGCCACCCATCTCGTCGGACACTTCGCGCAGCTTGGGTGCGCGGCTGAAGCCCTCGGGCCGGTCGCGCAGCGCCGACAACACCGCCTGGTGATCGGCCACCACCAACAACTGCGTCGGACCCAGCTTGACCTGGAACAGCGGGCCGTACTGCCTGGCCCAGGCCTCCATGTTCTGGTGGATCTGCGCCACCCGCACCTGCAGCATGCTGCCCAGCAGCGGCAAGCCGGGTGGGCCGGGCAGATCGGCGATGCGGCGCGTGGCGGTGGCGAACTGGGCAGTTTTCATCGGCGGCTGGCTAAAGAGTTGTGCCCACCAGCTTACGCCACCCGCCAGCCGCTGCTACTTGAACAAATCCTTGACCCGGTCGGTCCAGCTCTTGGCATTGGGCGAATGTTTCTCGCCACCCTTCTTCAAGGATTCGTCCAGCTCTTTCAGCAGCTTGCGCTGGTGCTCGGTGAGCTTGACCGGCGTCTCCACCGACACATGGGCGTACAGATCACCGGGATAGCTGCTGCGCAAGCCCTTGATGCCCTTGCCGCGCAGCCGGAATGTTTTACCGTGCTGCGTGCCCTCGGGCAACTCGATCTCGGCATTGCCGGCCAGGGTGGGCACCTCGATCGAGCCGCCCAAGGCCACGGTGGTGAACGACACCGGCACGGTGCAGTGCAAGTCATCCCCGTCGCGCTCGAAGATGTCGTGCTCCTTGACCCGGATCTCGATGTACAGATCGCCCGCCGGGCCGCCGTTGGTGCCGGGCTCGCCGTTGCCGGCGGAGCGGATGCGCATGCCCTCGTTGATGCCGGCGGGGATCTTCACCTCCAGCGTCTTCTGGCGCTTCAATTTACCGGCGCCGTTGCAGGTGGTGCAGGGCTCGGGGATGATCTTGCCGCTGCCATGGCACAGCGGGCAGGTCTGCTGGATGCTGAAAAAGCCCTGACGCATGTGCACCGTGCCGGCGCCGTTGCAGGTGGTGCAGGTCTTGGCGCTGGTGCCGGGTTTGGC
>JANOBL010001086.1:0-6829 GCA_031411635.1 Betaproteobacteria bacterium | reverse complement strand
GCCGAACAATGGCCAGGCCCGGCGGTGCGCGATGACGACGAGGCGGCGCTGCAAGCGGCAATAGCCGACAAGGCCAACACCATCTTCCATCCGGTGGGCACGGCACGCATGGGCCGGCGGGGTGAGCCCGGCGCGGTGGTGGATGCCGCTTTGCAAGTGCAGGGCCTGGCCGGCCTGTTTGTCATCGATGCCTCGGTGATGCCCAGCATCGTCTCGGGCAATACCGCCAGCCCCACGGTGATGATTGCCGAAAAGGGCGCGGCGATGCTGTTGGACCCGGCGGGCGACCTGCGATGAGCCTGCCCAGCCCGAAAGGCCCATACATCGCAGCGCGCGGCGCGGAGAATCAACGGGCGGTCGTATGCACTGGATGTGGCGCAGTGCGACTTGCTGCTCGACCTGTTGCGTGAGCAGCCCGGCCTGACCAGCACCAAAAAAGCCGGCAAGGCCTCAGCGCTGCCGACGCGCCACGATGCTCATGCCCGCAAGTCCTGCCAGCAGCAGGACCAAGCTGGTCGGCTCAGGCACTAGGCCCGCCTGGTCCACCCCCTGCAATTGAACACGCCAGAACGTGCCCTTCTGGTCGTTTGTGTTGATGTCGTAGCTTGGTTGGTTCCAACTGCCGATGGCGATGGGCGCGTCGGCGTCGTAGGCGAAGCCTTCTTGCAAACGCGCACCATTCGGGCTGTTGGGCGCGGCTGTCAACGTGAGGCGGTAGCTGCCCGCTTGTGCAGACAGCGACAGCCCGGCGTCGTAGTAGCCCGGGCCTGTTCCGAACCCGATGTTTGCATCGTCGTTGCTGGCCACCAACGCGCCGCCGCTGCCGAACAGCGACAAGTACGGGTCGAAGTTGGTACCCGACAACCACGAGTCGGTCCACAAACGCACTGCGGTGGATGCATTCACCGAAAAGTCGATCTGCACCACATCGTTGTGGAAAGCCGCTTTGCCCGACAACGTGAAGTCGGCGGCGTGGCTGTTGGTCGTGGCCAGCAGTATGGCGCTGGCCAAGCCCAGCGTGGCCAGGCAGCGCGAGGCTGAAAATAAACCGTTCATCAGGTACTCCGGGACAGTGGCGATGGGGCGCACGGCAGCGTGTATCACGGCGCCAGCAACGGCGGGTTGGATGGCGGCGATGTCTGCGCCGACGGCGCCAGCCGGTTGCTGCCGTGTTGCACCTCGAAGGCCGCTGCAAAGGTCTCGATATTGCTGAGGCTGGCCACCGTGTCCACAAACCACCATTCAGCCACTGTCCGCTGCGGTGTCACGTCCACCACCATGTAGCCGCGCCGGTGCAGGTTGATGAACTTGAAATGGGGGTTCAGGCTGCGCAAAAACCCGGCGATGCCGCCGCTGGTATCGCTGTCGACGCCGGGTGAGCTGACCGAGGTACCGACAAACTCCACGGCCTGAGCGCCTTCGCCGGTGGCCGGGTTGTAGCCCCCGCTGGCGGGATCCGGGTTGTTCGGGTCCTGCGTCAGATCGGCGGCCCAGGAACTGTGGATGTCGCCGGTCAGCACCACCACGTTGTCCACCCGGGCATGGCTGGCGTCGCCCCTGATCACATCGTAAAGACGGTTGCGGGCCGGCTGGTAGCCGTCCCATTGATCCGAATTCAGGAACACGCCGCCACCGGCCGCATTGGCTGCCGCCACGCCCTTGAGCTGTGCAAACATCACGCCCTGGCCCAGCAGCTTCCAGCGTGCCGGCGTGTTGCGCAGGCGTTCGGTCAGCCAGGCCTCTTGCGCCGGCCCCAGCAGCGTGCGGCCGGGGTCGGCAAAGGCGCCCGCCTGCACAAAGCCCGTGCCCAGCGCTGTGGCCACCGTGGCGGGCAGTTGCTGCGAGCGCTGGCTCAGCCGTTCTTCCAGCATCACCAGTTCGACCAGGTCGCCGAAACGAAAGCTGCGCTGGTTGCGGCGCAGGTCGGTGGTATCCACCGGCCGGATCGGCATCCATTCGTAATAGGCCTTCAGGCCAGCGGCAACCCGTTGAGCCCAGAGCCCTTCGGCGCCGTCGGTGTGGTTTTGCGCGCCGCCCATCCACGAGTCGTTGGCGATCTCGTGGTCGTCCCAGATCGCGATGAACGGGTGCTGGCGGTGCACGGCCTGCGCATCGGCGTCGCGCTTGTACTGGGCGTGGCGGGCCCGGTAGTCGGCCAGCGTGACCATCTCGGTGGCCGGCTCCGGCGTGCGGGCCGTGCCGTACTGGCCGGCACCGTATTCGTACAGATAGTCACCCAGGTGCACCACCAGATCAAGATCGGCACGCTGGGCGATCCGGGCGTAGGCGTTGAAGTAGCCATAGGCATGGTTCGAGCAACTCACCACCGCCAATCGCAAACGGGCCACGCTGCCCACCGGCAAGGTCCGGGTGCGGCCGACCGGGGAGACCTCACCCTCCGCGCTGAAGCGGTAGTAGTAGGTGCGGCCGGCCTGCAGCCGGGTGACATCGAGCTTGACGGTGTAGTCGCGGTCCGGGTTGGTCTTGCTGCTGCCGGCCAGCACCACCTGTGTCAATGCCGGGTTGGTGGCCACCACGAAGCCCACGCTGACTGCTGGCTTTGCGCTTGCCGGCGTCACGCGGGTCCACAGGATCACCCGGTCGGACAAGGGGTCACCACTGGCCACGCCATGCTGGAACACGCCGGCGGCCGCAGCCGCGTCGGTGCTCAGCGAGGCCAGTGGCGCGGCCGCCAGCAGCACGGCGCCGGAGCCTGAGCGTTTGAAAAACTCGCGGCGGTTGCCGCCGGCTGGAATCGGCTTGACGTGATCGGGGTGGCCCATGGCGGGTGTCCTTGTGGCTGTCGGTGCTGCGGGATCGGCACTGGTCTGACCCATTCAGTTTGACGCTGCACTTTGACGGTGCCGCGTCGCCAGACGAGCCGCCATGAGCCATTCAGCCCCCACGTTTTGCGGCGGTCAACGCGGGCGGCGCCGGCGGCCCACCGCGCCCAGCAGGCTCACCCCGGCCAGCAGCAGTGCCCAGGTGCCCGGCTCGGGCACCGCGTTGGCCAGGTGGATCGTCAGGAACTCGGTGTTGTCCGACACACCCGCCACCCGTCCACCCGTGCCCGGGTAGTTGTTGTCGTTGGCCACCAGCAGCGTGTTGGCATCGAGCAGCAGCACGCTTTCGACCGTCACGTAAGGCAAGGTGAAGGTCGTGCTGCCGTCGCCGTTCAGGTCGTTCGGGTCGGCGATGTTCATCAGGTCCACCACCTCGGTTTTGCCGACATGGCCGGCACCGTCGGTGGTGTT
This sequence comes from Betaproteobacteria bacterium, assembly GCA_031411635.1. Classification (GTDB taxonomy): domain Bacteria; phylum Pseudomonadota; class Gammaproteobacteria; order Burkholderiales; family Burkholderiaceae_C; genus Pseudaquabacterium. The sequence goes on along the minus strand of JANOBL010001086.1, from coordinate 3,575 downwards.
CAGGTCGATGCGGAAGATCTTCTTGAACGGCGTGCCGCTGGTGGCGGTGCCGCCGTTGCGCTCGATGACCAGAAACTCGTGGTCGCTGATGGCTGTCATATCGCCGATGTTGGTGCCAGCGGAGTCCAGTTTGTACGGCCACTGCTGGCCGGTGTAGCTTTCGCTGTCGACGCTGAATTCATTGATGCGCAAGGTCTTGGCTTCGGGGTCGGTCGTGACCTTGCCTTCCAGCAGCGTGAACAGCTTGTCGCCCGCCCGGTTGATGGCCATGCCTTCAAAACCGTTGGAGCTGCCGAGGTTGACGACGCCACCGGGCAGTGGGTTTTGTGGCGCCTTCACGCCGGGCATGGCCACTTCGCTGCGCAGCACCTTGCCAGTGGCATCTGTCTTGACCAGGAAGGGGCCGAATTCCTCGCCAAACCACAGGTTGCCGTTTTTGTCCTTGCGCATCGATTCGATGTCGAAGTCGGCACCGGTCAGCAGCCGACCCGAGCGGATGCTGGCGTCCACCAACGGGTTGGCGCCGTTGTTGTAGTAGTTGGCGTAATCGGCCTGGATCGTGAACCCCAGCTTGCGGTCGGGGTCGGCCAGCGTGATCCGGCTGGCAGCGTTGAACGCCCCCAGCGCGACACCGCTGTCGTAGCTTGCGGCCAAAACCGTGCCGCTGCCGCCGCCAACGGTCTTGAAATCGGGCCGCACGGCGTACACCCGCAGCAGCGCATCGGCGGAATTGCCTTGCGTGCCGAAGCCGTTGTCGGGCATGAACAAATAGGTGCCGGCCAACGCACCGGCCAGCACCGCCGAGAAGCCCTGCACCGGCTGCTTGTCGATCAGTGGCAACGGGTTGCCACTAGCGCCAGCGCCGGCAAACTGGCCCGACGTGGGGCCGTCAGAAAAGGTGTTGGCCTGCATCAGCGCCCAGCCGGTCAGCGTGTTGAGATCGGCGGCCTGCGCCGCCGGTGCCAGCAGCGCCGCGGCCAGCGCGGTGGCCAGGCTGACATGGTGCCAAGGGAGGGTGTTCATTGGGGCGTTCCTCGTCTGTGAATGGAGGCCCATTCTTCGAAGCGGCGGTGGCGTGGCGGTGACAGCGTCACCGCCGCCCATGAGCCGTCCGGCATTGCCGCTGCGTTGTTTGGCTGGGCTGTGCGGCCCTGGTCATCCGCTGCGATGCACATCTTTCTGTCATCTTGCAGGACTAGATTCCAGGCTTTCACAGTTCGGAGATCGTGATGCAACCCGGAAGCTGTTCACGAGGGGTGTTGTTGGCCGTGATGAGTTTCAGTGCGGCAGCGGCGTCGGCCGCCACCGTCTGGGACGAGGCCAGTGCGGGTGATTTTTCCGGCAACGGCTTGGCGCCGACGCCGGTGGTGATGGCGCTGGGCTCGAATACCGTCGTCGGCAGCGTCGGAGACAGCGGCAACGGCATCGATCGTGACTACTTCCGATTCACCGTGCCTGACGGCGCTGCGCTCAACTCGATTCTGCTGTTGCCCAACACAACGGTTTCTGGCGGTGCCTCGTTCATCGCCATCCAGGCCGGCCCGCAGTTGACCGTCTCGCCCACGGGGGTGGGCGTTGCCAACCTGCTGGGCTTTGCACACTACGCCAACGACCAGATCGGCACCGACTTGCTGCCCACACTGGCCTTGAACTTCACCGGGGCGCTTCCCAGCGGTGTTTATTCGGTCTGGGTGCAGGAAACGGGCGGTCCGGCGGCCTATGGCTTGAACTTTGGCATCGCGGCCGTGCCTGAGCCCGGCGCAGCAGCGCTGCTGCTTGCCGGTTTGCTGGGCCTGTCGATCGTGCGCCGACGCTGAGCCTTGTCGCGCCGCGTGACAGGCGGCAGCGCGGTCAATACACCTCGGGCACGACGATCTCGGGCCGCACCGGCTGGCGCGAATAGTCTTCGCGGCGCTCGCGTGGTGGCAATTCGATGGCCGGACGCTCAACCTCGCTGTACGGCATCTGGCCAAGCAGGTGATGGATGCAGTTCAGCCGTGCTTTTTTCTTGTCGTCGGCCTTGACCACCCACCACGGCGCCTCGGCAATGTGCGTGCGTTCAAGCATCACTTCCTTGGCCTTGGTGTATTCCTCCCAGCGCCGGCGCGACTCCAGGTCCATCGGGCTCAGCTTCCACTGCTTCAGCGGATCGTGGATGCGGCCCAGAAACCGGATGCGTTGCTCGTCGTCGGAGATTGAAAACCAGCACTTGACCAACTGGATGCCAGCGCGCACCAGCATGCGCTCGAACTCGGGTGCCGAGCGGAAGAACTCCTCGTACCGTTCGTCGTTACAAAAGCCCATCACGCGCTCGACGCCGGCGCGGTTGTACCAACTGCGGTCAAACAAAACCATCTCACCGCCGGCCGGCAGGTGCGACACATAGCGCTGGAAGTACCACTGCGTGCGCTCGCGGTCGTTGGGTGCCGGCAACGCGGCCACCCGGCACACGCGCGGGTTCAGCCGCTGCGTGATGCGCTTGATGACACCGCCCTTGCCGGCAGCGTCCCGGCCCTCGAAAAGAATCACCACCTTGTGCTTGGTGGCAACCACCCAGTCCTGCAATTTCACCAACTCGGTCTGCAGCCGGAACAGCTCTCGAAAGTACTGTTGCCGGGCTTGCTTGTCGGCCTCATCGGGCCGTTGGCCCTGCGCTGCGGCGATGCTGTCGAGGTGCTGGTCTTCGAGTTCAAGCTCGAGTTCTTCGTCCAGGTCGTCGCGCAGGTCGCAGTGGATACGCCGGACAAGGTCTTCTTCGACGGCATTCATGGGCGTTTTTGGCATCGAGTTTTTCAGCGCCCGACCATATGAGCGCGTTGTGACGGTTGTATGACCCATCGCCGAGCCACCGCGGGCTCGCGGCATGCGCCGTTCGGACCGGTGACGGACTATCAGGTCACGAAGCTTTCACCCAGCCCTGCGAACCTTTGCCGGTCTCGCCCCACCGGGGCAATGACCCCATCTCATCAAGGTGGCTTGCATGGCTCTTCGTCGTATCGCAACGCTGGCCGCCATCGCGCTGCTGGCTTTCCAGGGCGCAGCCCAATCCGCCGTGCTGGCTGCCGACAGCAGTTGGGCCGGGTTTCTGGTGGACGATGTCACCGCCCAGTCTTCGGGCGTCGAGTGGATCGACGACCAGGGCTTGCCGCTGCACTTCGGCTTCAGCATCGCCCCGGGCTTCCAGGGCACGCTGACCGTGGTGGATGCCGGGTTTTCCGGTGATCGCTACCTGGTGCGGGACGGCGCGGTGCTGCTTGGCGCCACCGGTGCGGCGGTGGCCGGAGACGCTTTTGGCGCCATCACCTTCAGCTATGACGATGCCTTGGCCAATGCGGACTTCAGCCGCGCAGTATTCACGTTGGGCGCTGGTGTGCACGACATCAGCGGCGTGCTCAGCCAGTCGCTGATGGTCAGCGGCGCGCCGTTGAACGCCAGCATCGGCGCGGTCCGGCTGGCCGTCTCGGCGGTGCCCGAGCCGGCAACGCTTGCCACGCTGCTGGCCGGGCTGGCGCTGTTGGGCGTTGTGCTGCGCCGCCGTGGCATTTTTTCGAACTGAACAGCGGAGACAAGCACCA
>JANOBL010001085.1:0-11017 GCA_031411635.1 Betaproteobacteria bacterium | reverse complement strand
AGGAAGTGCAGCTTGCACTCGCGCACCATCGCGCTGGTGGCCACGTTGCAGATGGTCAATGTCTGGGTCATGCCCTGGCTGCGGGCATGCTTCAGCGCGGCGTTGGTGTCGGCCGTCTCGCCGCTCTGGCTGATCGTCACCACCCGCGTGCATGGATCGGGCACGCTGTCGCGGTTGCGGTACTCGCTGGCGATCTCCACGCTGCTGGGGATGCCGGCAATCGACTCCAGCCAGTACTTGGCGGTGGAGCCGGCGTAGTAGCTGGTGCCGCAGGCCAGGATCAGCACCCGGTCGATGTCTTTGAAGACCCGGTGCGCACCGTCGCCAAACAGCTCGGGGCTGATCGCACCCACCGCCTCCAGCGTGTCGCTGATCGCGCGCGGCTGCTCGAAGATCTCTTTTTGCATGTAGTGCTGGTAGGGGCCCAACTCGACCGCGCCGGTGTGGGCGTGCACCGTGCGCACCTCGCGCTGCATGCGCTCGTGGCTGCCGTCGGGTTGGCGGGCGCTGATCCAGTGCTTGCCAAGCTGCAGGTCCACCACGTCGCCTTCTTCCAGGTAGACGATCTGGTCGGTGACGCCGGCCAGCGCCATCGCGTCGCTGGCCAAAAAGGTCTCGCCCTGGCCCACGCCCAGCACCAGCGGTGACCCAGAGCGTGCACCCACCACCCGGTGCGGCTCGTCGCGGCAGAACACCGCAATGGCGTAAGCGCCCTTCAAGCGGGCTGTGGCGCGCTGCACCGCGTCGAACAAATCACCGTCGTACAACTGATGCACCAGGTGGGCAATCACCTCGGTGTCGGTCTGGCTGGCAAAGACATAGCCCTTGTTCTGCAGCTCGGCGCGCAGTTCGTCATGGTTTTCGATGATGCCGTTGTGTACCAGCGCGATGCGATCGCCCGAAAAATGGGGGTGGGCGTTGTGCAGGGCCGGCACGCCATGGGTGGCCCAGCGGGTGTGGGCAATGCCGGTGCCACCTTGCACCTGGTCTTGCGCTATCTGCATGGCCAGCTCGGCCACCCGGCTGGTGCTGCGGGTGCGGCGCAAACCGCCGCCCTGGTGCACGGCCACGCCGCAGGAGTCGTAGCCCCGGTATTCCAGCCGTTTCAGGCCCTCGACCAGGACCGGGACGATGTTGCGGTTGCTGACCGCTGCGACGATGCCACACATGTTTGAGCTTCCTTTGCTGCAATGCAGGTGCGCATCGTAGTCAGGCTGTCAAGAAATTTGCGTGCAAAATTCAACCGATTCAGAAATCCATCGGCTTCATCTTTATTTTGTGCAAGATAATTGCATTTTAAACTTGAATTTGATCCAATATGGCCATGATAGAAGCCCTGGATGAGATCGATCTGCGCCTGCTGACCTTGCTGCAAGCCGATTGCGCACGCGCCAACCAGGCCTTGGCCGAGGCGGCGTTTGTATCGCCCGCCACCGCGCTGCGCCGGGTGCGCCGGCTGGTGGAAAGCGGCGTGATTGAGCGCCAGGTGGCCATCGTCTCGCCGGCCCTGGTGGGCGGTTTGAGCGTGGTGGTGGAGTTGACGCTGGACCGCCAGGGCGCCGAGCACCTGGCGGCGTTTGAGGCCCGGGCGGTGGCCGATGCGGCGGTGCAGCAGTGTTACCGCGTCTCGCCGGGGCCGGATTTCATGCTGATGCTGTGGCTGGCCGACATGGCCGGCTACCACACGCTGGTGCAGCGGCTGTTCACGCAGGACGCCAACGTGCGCAACGTCAAGAGCTTTTTTGTCACGCACCGGGGCAAGTTTGAGCCGGCGGTGGGCGTGGAACGCGCGGCCGGGTAAGCGGCGGCGGCTGGCACACGGCGCTGGCGCCGGCGGTTGGCTTGCCGGCGGCAGCGGGGTGCGGCCCCACACGGTGCGGAACACAGATCAGGGGCAACGCTGTTTGTCATTCATCAATCCGGAGAAACACTGCTTGATATATATGCATATGTATGTAGATTTCGGGCCTCGCGCACAGTCCACGCCCACCTTTGGGACGTTCACCCTTCGAGACACGCATGACCCACACGAGCAAGCCAACGCCGAGCACCCGCCCCACTCCCACGACACCCACCGCAGGCAAGGGCATCTCGCGCCGCTTCTTCGGCCAGATGCTGGGGATGCCGGCATTGCTGGGTGGCTCGGTGGCCGCAGTAAGCTCAGTGACCGCTTGCGGCGGCAGCGATGACGCAGCCGACGCCGACAATGCCAAGCTCAACCGCGCCGCTTTTGTCGCCACGATTTCGAATTACTTCGATTGGGTGCATTCGTCGGAGTACAACGATCCGTACAAGTCGGTCCAACCCACCTTTGTTGACGTGACGCTGGGGGCCACGCCCCAGGCCAAGCAGATCGAGACGGCGCTGGAAGAAGGCATCATCAGCAACGTGCTGGGCTTCTTCTACCCCGACCAGCCGATGACGCGCGAGGACGCCGCCGAGATCTGCGTCAACGCATTCAAGCTCTCACCGGCCGGCACCGACGCGCTCTCGGGCTTTTCCGACGCAGCAACCATCAGCGCCAGCAAGCGCGCCAGCGTCAATGCGCTGGTGGCCGCGGGTTGCATGAAGGGCCGCAGCGCAAGCCAGTTTGCACCCGCAGCGCAGATCACCGCCGGTGAGGCCAAGGCCATGCTGGACAGCATCAGCACGCAGCTTGTTGCGCCGCCGCAGGTGATGTGCAAGACCGGCACCACGGCCCCCAGGCGTTATGTGCGCATCAGCACGCCCACGCCCGGTGCCAAGATTTACTACACCTACACCTTCGACGGCAGCGAGCCGGCCGACCCGCTGGCCTCGGGCATCGAGTACGACTTCGTCAACCACGGTGTGCTGCAGTTCGTCAACCCGCTGACTTCGACCACCAACTCGCGCCTGTACCGGCTCAAGGCGGTGTGCAAGAAGGACGGCATGGCCAACAGCGCGGTGCAGGCCTTCACCTGGAACGTTGTGCGTCCCAATACCGGCAACTTCCAGGCCCGGTTGGTGCATTCCGGCACGGCCAACTCGCCGCGGGTGTGGAAGATCAACAACCCGGCAGAGTACTTCCAGGCCTTTGTGTTCTACATCGAGGGCAGCACCCGCGGCCTGGTGTTCGACGCCGGCGAGTACGGCTACCAGAAGGCCAACCTCAAGACCTTCATCGACACCATCGCCACCCAGCCCTATGACCTGATCGTTGGCCACAACCACCCGGACCACGCCGAACAGATCTTCAACTTCACCTCGGCCGGCGTCACGCTGTACCTGTCGGCCATCGAGAAAGCGGCGGTCACGGCCGCCAGCCGCGCCGACTTCAAAACCGCTGGGGCCGCGGCCGTGGCGATCACCGATGGCCAGGTGCTGGACCTGGGCAATGTGCAGCTCACTGCCTACCAGCAGCCTGGCCATACCCATGGCCTGACAACGGTGATCGTCAACCAGACCGGCTGGGTGTTCGGCTCGGACATGTTCTGCTGCAACCGCGCCTACACCGCCGACACCACCACCTACAACCTGGCCAAGGTGGATGTCTTCCTGTCGCTGGCCCAGCAGCTTGTCAGCAACTACCAGCGCAGCAGCAGCACCGGTCTGATCACCGAGGTGACCAACGCGCACCAGGAGGTGCCGGTGGGCATGGAGGGCTTGCGCAATTTTCTGAAGTGCTTCCAGCAACTGATCGACCGGGGTGATGCGGCCACGGCGCCGTCGATCCGCGGCGGCAAGCTGGGCAACCCAACGGCGCCGACAACTCGCAACGCGCGCATGAGCATGGTTGGCGACATGTGGCGCGACAAAAACTGGATGGCCATCGGCAACAGCCTGGGCACCGGCCTGGACAGCGCGGTGGACTACTTCAGCGCACCGACCGCGGTCTACCCCTGCGGCGCCAGCATCGACTACAACACCGCCGACGGCTACAAAAAGTACGCCGTGCTCAGCAACCTGGAGTTGAGCGGCGGCACGCTGGTGGGCGTGGACGTGTACTGGGCCGCGCCGGCCAACGGCGTGGCCAACAAGCTGGCCAACAAGTTCGACCCCTGGACTTACGCCTACGCGGTCAAGGTGCCGGCAGGCACGGCCAACCTGGTGATCAAACCGACCGCAATGTCGAACAAGATCAGCGCGATGAAGGTTAACGGTGCGGCCGTGGCGCAGGGCGCCAGCGCGACGGTGGCGGTGGCTGCGGGCAACACAGTGACGATCGAGGTGGTTTCGCCCGATGGCAGCAGCACCGCCACCTACCGGTTGAACCTGGCGGCGGCGTGAACGCGGTGCAGACCTGAGATGGCTGCGCATGCCCAGGCCCGGCGGCCATCGCCAGGCCCAGGCCGTGCCGCGCAGGCCATCGCACAGGCTGCGGTGTGGGCCGCGCTCACCAGCGCAGCCGCGCCAGCGCTGGCCTCTTTCGGTGCCCACTACCAAGGCAGCAGCGGCGACCACCGCGTCTACCGGCTGTACCTGGACGGCGGCGAGTTTGTCGGCCCGCGTGGGCCGCTGCACGCGATCCGCACCGCCGTGCGCATTGAGCGTGGCGGCCGCCCGTTGCGCAGCGGGGTGCAGTGCCTGTACCTCTACCACCCCGGCGGCGGCGCGCCCGATCGCATCGAGTGCGGCCCCGGCGCCGGCGATCCGCTGGCCGGGGTGGTGTATGTCCGCGACGCGCCGGGTGTGGCCGCCGAGGCGTCAGCGCGCATGCGCTGCGCCAAGCGGTGCAGCCGGCAGGTGCCCGCAACACTGGTCCTGGAGGCCGAGGGCGACAATCATTGAGCGCCGGTCACCCGCCAGATCACATCCCCCACGTCATCCGCCACCAGCAAGGCGCCGTCTGCCGCCAGCGCCACGCCCACCGGCCGGCCGTAGGACACCCGCTCGTCCGGCGCCAAAAACCCACCGAGGATGTCGCGTGGCGGCCCGGCGGGGCGGCCATCGGCAAACGGCACAAACACCACCTTGTAGCCACTGAGCTTGCTGCGGTTCCAGGAGCCATGCTGGCCGATCACCATGCCTTCCGGAAAGCCCGGCAGCGTACCGGCCGGCAGCCAGCACAGGCCCAGCGATGCGGTGTGCCCACCCAGCGCGTAGTCCGGCACGCTGGCGCGGGCCACCGCGGCCGGGTCTTGCGGCACCCGGTCGTCCACGGTCTGGCCCCAGTAGCTGTAGGGCCAGCCGTAAAAGCCACCGTCGTGCACGCGGGTCAGGTAGTCCGGCGGTGTCTCGTCACCCAGGCCGTCACGCTCGTTCACCACCGTCCACAGCGCGCCGCTGCGTGGCTCCCAGGCCAGGCCCACCGGGTTGCGCAAGCCGCTGGCAAACACGCGGCTGGTACCTTTGGTCGGGCCCGCCAGGTCCACCTGGTAGATGCAGGCCCGGCCTTGCTCGACGGCCAGCCCACCCTCGCCGATGTTGCTGAACGAGCCCACACCCACGTACAGCTCGCGCCCGTCCGCGCTGGCCAACAGGCTGCGGGTCCAGTGGCCGCCGGGCTTGAACGCGGTGATCCGGCGCTCCGGCGCACTGATGCGGGTGGCGCCGGGGGTGTACGGAAAGGCCACCAGCCCATCGGTGTTGCCGACATAAAAAGTGTCGCCCACCAAGGCCATGCCAAAGGGCTGGCGCAGGCCTTCCAGCAGGGGCTCGCGGATTTCGGCCACGCCGTCGCCATCCGCATCGCGCAGCAAGGTGATGCGGTTCGGGCTGTCGCCCACCGCCGCCGCGCGCCGCATCGTGCTGACCATCGCATGGCCAAACAGCGTCTTCACCGGCCCGGGGTTGAACAAGGCCTCGGCCACCGTGACATCGCCGTTAGGCAGCACGTGGATCCAGCGTGGGTGCTTCAGCCCGGTGGCAAAGGCATTGACCTGCAGGCCGGGTGCGGCCAACGGTGTTTGCCCCGGGGCCCAGCCCTGGGCGGTGGGCATCTTCAGCGTGGGGATGCTGCCCTGCGGCCGGGCCGGCGGGATGGTGGGCGCAGCACCCACCGCCTGCGGTGGCACGCCGCCTTGCAGCCGCCGCCACAGGATGGCCGCATCGCCCACCCGGGCCACCACTTGCGCAAAAGCACTGGACAAGCTCATCGCACCCCTCCTGTTGATCATGCACGGCCGGCAACCGACGCTTTGCCTGCTGGGCGGGCCATCTCAAGCCGCCAACAGCGCCAAGCCCTTCAGATACTCCCCTTCCGGAAATTCGATTGTCGTTGGGTGGTCACAAGCCCCTTCCAACCGGGCCAGGATCAGCGCGTTGACACCGGCATCGATGCCGGCGCCGGCGACGATCTTGTGGAACAGGTCGGCGCTGATGCCGCCTGAGCAGCTAAAGGTCAGCAGCAAACCACCGGGCGACAACAGCATCAGCGCCAGCCGGTTGATGTCCTTGTAGGCCCGGGCCGCACGCTCGGCATGGGCTGCGGTGGGCGCAAACTTGGGCGGGTCCAGCACGATCGCATCAAAGCGGCGGCCGGTTTGCAGCGCCTGGCGCAGCCAGGTGTTGACGTCGGCATCGGCAAACTCGTGGGCCGCGTCGTCAAAGCCGTTGCGCTGCAGGTTTTGACGCGCCATCGCCAAGGCCGGGCCCGATGAATCCACGCTCACCACCTGCTGCGCGCCACCGGCCAATGCGGCCACGCTGAATCCCCCTGTGTAGCAGTAGGTGTTGAGCACGCTGCGGCAGCCGAGCTGGCGCACCAGGTCTGCAAAGCGTTTGCGGTTGTCGCGCTGGTCCAGGTAGTAGCCGGTCTTGTGGCCGGTGGCGATGTCCAGGCCCAGCAACCATCCGTGCTCGGTGATCACGCGATCAGTGGCACCGCCGCCGCGCAGCCAGCCGCTGCGCTCGGGCAAGCCCTCCAGCGCGCGCACGCTGGCGTCCGAGCGCTCGTAGAGCTGGTTCAGGCCGGTGACCGCACACAGCGCGTCGGCGATTACCTGGCGCCAGCGCTCGGCACCGGCCGACAAAAACTGCGCGCACAACACATCGCCGTATTGATCGACGATCAGCCCAGGCAGGCCATCGGCCTCGCCATGCACCAGGCGTTGGCCGTCGCTGTGGATGCCCAAACGCCCACGCAGCGCCACCGCACGCTGCAGCCTGGCCTTGAAAAACGCGGCATTGATGCACTGGGTCTCGTCAAAACTCCAGGCCCGCACGCGGAATACCGAGCCCGGGCTGAACGCACCCCAGGCCAGAAACTGCCCGGCATGCGATTCCACCCGCACCGTCTCGCCGGCATCGGCGCTGCCGCGCTCGACGCTGCCGGCAAATACCCAGGGATGGCGGCGCAGCAGCGAGCGCTCTTTGCCCTCGCGCAATCGGATGGTTTTCATTGGCAAGCCGCGCTTGGACCTTGGCTCAGCCCACGAGCTTGTCGTACTCGGCGTGCGTGCCGATCCAGAAACTGCAGCGAGGAATGCGTTGGATCCTGCTTGAGCAGCGCATAAGCTTTCCTGGCCAGCACCGGGATGTCGGCCGGCAGCGTGTCGTGGCAACGCCAGAAGCGCCTGGACGCGGTGTGCTTCAAAGTGCGCGCAATGAGCCGGCGTTGAAGTCTTCCTCGGCCTCGGCCAACAGCGCGTCCAGCTTGCCAGTGGCCAAGTCGCCGTCGATCTTTTGATCCCACAAGCTGAGGTCGAACTCGGCAAACCAGCGGCGGAACTCGGCCAGGTCTTGCGGTGGCAGTGCCTTGACGGCGTCTTCGATGGCTTTGACGTCTGGCATGACGGTCCCGCAGGTGTCTGTGTTGATTTTGAGTATGCCTGAGCGGGTGCTGCAGATGGGCGCGGCCCGCCGCTCGGCCCGCTGCCATTGACGCCCCGCCAGCCAACGATTACAAGCAAGTCCGCCGATCAATCCCGCACCCGCGCCGCACCCCCGATGACCCAAGCCCGATGCTTGCGCCCCGTGCGCCGCCTCACCAGCCTGGCCGCGCTGCTGCTGGGTGCCTGTGCACTGCCTGGCCTGCGGCTGGACCTGGCCGCCACCGCACCGCTGCTGGACGGCTACGGCCAGGCCGGTTTTGTGATCAGCACCCACTCGGCCCAGGCCCAGCGGCATTTCAACCAGGGCCTGCAGCAGGCCTATGCCTTCAACGAGGTGGAGGCGGTGCGCCAGTTCAAGGCGGCGCTGGCGGCCGATCCGGCCTGCGCGATGTGCGCCTGGGGCGTGGCCTGGCAGCTCGGCCCCAACATCAATGCGCCCGAACGGGGCGACCTGCGCGAGGCGCTGCGCTATGCCGATCTGGCCCGGCGCAACGCCGCCGGTGGCCCGCCGCGCGAGTTGGCGCTGGCCACCGCGATGGCGCTGCGCTACGGCCAGTCCGCTGGCGGTCCGCTGCCCGCGCCCATGCTGGCCGAGGTGTGTGCCAGCGCCGGCCAGCGCAAGGTGCACCCGCTGGACCGGGCCTATGCCGAGCATCTGCGCACGCTGCTGCCGCAGTTTCCGGGCGATGCCGATCTGCTGACACTGTCGGCCGAGGCCGAGATGCTGGCCACCGCAGAAGACTGGTGGCCCGAGGGCAAGGCGCCCGATGCGCACATCGCCCTGTTGGCCCGGCAACTGGAAGCCGCGCTGCTGCTGCAGCCCACGCACATCGGCCTCAACCACTACCTGATCCACGCGCTGGACGCCAGCCCGGAGGTGCAGCGCGCGGTGGCCGCCGCCGACCGGCTGGGCGCTCTGGCGCCGCAATCGCCGCACTTGGTGCACATGCCCTCGCACATCCACGTGCGGGTGGGGCGTTATGCCGATGCCACCGCCGAAAACGAAACCGCGCTGGCGCTGGATACCACGCTGGACAGCACGCTGAAAGCCCAGGGCTTTGCAGCCAGCAAAGATTGGCGCGGCCACAACACCCGCTTTGCCTGGTTTGCCGCGCTGATGGAAGGCCGGGGCGATGTGGCGCTGCAACTTGCGCGCAGCGCCGCCGCCCGCGCCGCCAAGGCCCAGCACGCGTGGGGCGAGCAGGCGCGCAGCCTGCCGATACTCACGCTGGCGCGCCTGGCACGTTGGCAGGCCGTGCTGGAAGAGCCGGCGCCCACCGGCAAGCTGGGCCTGGCGGATGCGTTGGCGGGCGAGGCGCGTGGCATCGCGCTGCTGCGCCTGGGCCGGCTGGCCGAAGCGCAGGCGCTGCTGCCCGGCATGGTGGCCGGTGCCGCCGCTGTGGCCAAGGCCAATCCGGGGTCCGACGACGACGACAAGATCCTGCGCGGCATGGCCCAGGGCGCGGTGGAACACCTCAGCGCTGAAATCGCGCTGGCCGAAGGCCGCAGCGCCGACGCATTGGCGGCGCAAACACGGGCGGTGGCCGAGCGCAAGCTGGCCGATGCACAAGAGCCGCCGCTGCTGGGCGCGGCGATGCGTTTGGCACTGGGCGATCTGCAGGCCCGCGCTGGCCAGGCCGCTGCGGCCGAGTTGACCTACCGCGCGGACCTGGCCACCTGGCCGGCCAGCGGCTGGGCACTGCGTGGCTTGCAGCAGGCATTGATCGCCCAGGGCCGGCAGGCCGATGCGGCCGGGGTGGCCAGCGATCTGGCGCGCCAGTGGGCGCGTGCCGACACGGTGCTGCGCTGACGCCCCTCAGCCGCTACTTGCGCTTGGCACGTGGATGCGCCGCGCCGTAGACAAAATCCTGCGCTCATTTGCGCCGGGCCCGTGGATGCGCCGCGTCATAGACCTTGGCCAGGTGTTGAAAATCCAGCTTGGTATAGACCTGCGTGGTGCTGATGCTGGCGTGGCCCAGCAACTCTTGCACCGCGCGCAGATCACCGCTGGATTGCAGCAGATGCGAGGCATAACTGTGGCGCAGCATGTGCGGATGCACACCGGTGGCCAGGCCGGCATCACGTGCCAGCAATTGCAAGCGCGACCGCACCTGGCTGGTGGACAAGCGGGTGCCACGCTGGCTGACCAGCAAGGCCGGCTGGTCCGGATTGGCCAGCGCCGCACGCTGGTCCAACCAGGCGGCCAGCGCCACCAGCGCCGGCCCACCCACCGGCACACTTCGACGTTTGCTGCCCTTGCCCAGCACATGGGCGGTGGCGTCCGCCGCGTCGATCCAGCCGGCGGCCCCGGGGCTGGCCTGCAAGTCCAGGCCCACCAGCTCACCCACCCGCAGGCCGCAGCCGTACAGCAGCTCGGCAATGCAGTGGTCGCGCGCACGCAGCGCCGGGTGCTCGCTGGCAGGCATCTGCTGCGCCAGCGCCACCGCCTGGTCCACGTTCAGCGCCTTGGGCAGCGGCTTGGGCGCCTTGGGGGCGCGGATACCGTCCACCGGGTTGTGGGTGACCAGACGCTCGCGGCCCCAGTGGCGGTACAGCCCGCGCCAGGCGGCCAGTGCGATGGCGATGCTGCGCGGGCCCAGGCCACGCTCGCGCAGGCTGGCGGTCCAGCCGCGCACATGGTGCATCTGCGCTGCCGGCAGTGCCACGCCTTCATCGGCGGCCAGTTGCTGCAGCCAGCCCAGTGCATCGGCATACATCGCCAAGGTGCGCGCCGCCAGCCGGCGCTCCACCCGCAGGTGCAGCAAGAAGCGGGTGATGCCGTCGTCAAGCGCGACGGGTGCGTCGGGTGGGATTTTGCTCATGCGCCGCTGGCGGGCGCAGGCGGCAACAAGCGGGTCAGGCCGGCGCTGGCCACCTCGCCGATGCGCGTCAAAAACTCGGTGCCCATCTCGGCGCTGTAGCGGGTGGGGTCGGGTGAGCCCAGCACCAGCAGGCCGATCGTCGAGTTGGCTGGATCGCCCGCCCCGGCCCGCAACGGGATCAGCGCAATCGACATCACCGTGGCCGCGTCGTCCAGCCAGGCTGCCGCCTCGAAGCCGGCGTTCAGGCCGCAGTACGGCAGGCTCAGGCTGCTGGTGAAGGCCTTGACATCGTCGCTGATGTCCAGCGTGAACGGCAGGCCGTCGAACGCTGTGGCCACACCCCACAGGCGCAGCGCCGCATGTGGGATCAAAAACTCATGCTGCAGCGATTTGAGCAGCGCCGCCGGCAGCCCGCCCGCCGTGGGTGCCAGCAGGATGGCGCGGGTAAAGCGGTGCAGCCGG
>JANOBL010001084.1:0-3675 GCA_031411635.1 Betaproteobacteria bacterium | reverse complement strand
CACCGGGGTGTTCAGCCGCGCATCGGGAATCTGCTGCAGCAAACGCCGCACGTACTCGCGCGATCCGCCTTGCACCGTGTGCCACTGCGGCCGGCCGATGACGCGGATCAGGCCGTGGTTGTGGCAGAAGCGGATCATCGTGGCCACCGGAAAACGCAGCATCTGGTCGGTGGGGCAACTCCAGATGCAACCGAGCATCGGCAGCAGATACCAGTCGCGAAACGCCGCCGAAAAACCTTGCTGGTCCAGCCAATCGCCAATCGGTTGTTGCAGCGCGGTTTCGGCATTGCGCTCGGCGATGGCGGTGGTCAGCCGGTTGAAGCGCAGCAGATCGCGCAACATGCGCAGGAAACGCGGATTGAACAGGTTCCGCCGCTGCGCAAACACCGTGTCGAGGTTGCGTCCGCTCCACTCCAGCCCGATCTGCGACACCTGCACCGAAAACGACATTTCCGACGCAGCGGTGGGCACCGCCAGATCGGCAAACAGCTTCACCAGTTGCGGGTAAGTGGCGTGGTTGAACACTAGAAAGCCGGTGTCCACGCCGTGGGTGACACCATCGAGAGTCAGGTCCACCGTGTGCGCGTGGCCGCCAAAGTGTTGGTCGGCCTCAAACAGCACCACATGGGTTTGTGCCTCTGCGGACAAACGCCAGGCCGCTGAAAGGCCCGCGATGCCCGAACCCACCACCGCGATGCGGTGGGGGATGTGACTTGTGCGGCTCATGCCGCGCCCCAGATGGCGCCGGGGAGGCGCCGGGGGGAATAAGAAAGCGCCGTGCAGCGCCCTGAAGCCAACGAGGGAGGGAGGGAGGAGGAGGAGAAGGGCCTCAGGATTTCACTTCGGAGATCCGAAAGGCTGCACGGCACTGAAATTGACTGGCCATCAACAACCGGCTTGGCTGAGCCCGGCACCGCTTGCGGCCATGCAAGCTTTATCGTCAATCTACTCCCCGAGTGGAGTACTGGTTTGTGAAAAGGTTCCGCCATTGCCGTCTTTTGACCGGCTGAAGCGATGCGGATGAGGGGGCGGACGAGGCTCACGGAGGCAACTGATTGAACTGACGAGTTTAAGTATGACTGAACAGTAGCATTTTGCATTCGGTAGTTTCTCCAAGTCCCCGAATTTCAAGGGGTCTTTGCACCACCCTGCCTGGCAGCGTCTTACGGCAGCCTGGGCCAAACGGATGCGCACGCTGGCGCTGCCCTTGCGTGGGCAGGGCGGCACAGCCCGTTGCTGGGGATGGCGGGCCCTAGAATCGGGGCTCAGCCCCAGGAAGGACCACGATGCTCTACCCCGAACTCTTCAAACAGCTCGAAGCCGTGCGTTGGAACATGGACACCGACATCCCGTGGGCCAGTTTTGACGCCAGCCAGCTCACCGAGGCCCAGGCGCAGACCATCAAGATGAACGCCATCACCGAGTGGGCGGCGCTGCCGGCCACCGAGATGTTCTTGCGCGACAACCGCGACGACAGCGACTTCTCCGCGTTCATGAGCGTCTGGTTCTTCGAGGAGCAAAAGCACTCGTTGGTGCTGATGGAGTACCTGCGGCGCTTCCGGCCCGATCTGGTGCCCACCGAGGCCGAGTTGCACGAGGTGCGTTTTGAGTTTGACCCGGCGCCGGCGCTGGAGACGCTGATGCTGCATTTCTGCGGTGAGATTCGGCTGAACCACTGGTACCGCCGCGCCGCCGAGTGGCACACCGAGCCAGTGATCCGGCAGATCTACGAGACGCTGGCCCGCGACGAGGCCCGCCACGGCGGTGCTTACCTGCGCTACATGAAGCGCGCGATGACCAAGTTTGGCGACGAGGTGCGCGCCGCGTTCAGCAAGGTGGGCGTGCTGATGGCCAGTGCACGGCGCACTGCGCAGGCGCTGCATCCGACCAACTTGCATGTCAACCAGGCGCTGTTCCCGCGTGACACGGTGCAAAGCCGGCTGCCCGACCCGGCCTGGCTGGAGCATTGGCTGGACAAGCAGATCCAGTTTGACAGCGTCTGGGAGACCAAGGTGGTCGAGCGCATCCTGCACAACCTGAGCTTGCTGATGGAGCGCAGCTTTTCCAGCGTGCAGGAGTTGAACCGCTACCGCAAGGAAGTGACGGCCCGGGTGGCGGCTGCCGCCAAGCTGGGCCAGGGCGCGCAGCCGGTCTGATCAGGCCGGAGCTTTTTTGGCGACGGCGGCGGCGGCGGCCATGCGCTCGCTGTCGGCCTTGCGGTCGGCCGCCACACGCTGTGCGGCGGGGCGTTGTGCGATCAGCGCGGCATGGGCTTTCCAGTCGATGCCGGCGGCTGCCAGCATGTCTTCGCCCAGCACAGTCTTGCTGGCCATCGCCACCAACGGCAGGCTGACCCAGGCCGCGCAATCGGCGATTGTGAAAGTGTCGCCCGCCACATATGGCGCAAACTTGGCCAGGCGCTTGAAGGCCGGCACGCTCTTGGTCAGCAGCTTGCGGGCACGCTCCTGGGTGGCATCGCTGACCGTGCTGCCAAAAAAGGCCTGCCCGTACAGCTCGCGCGCCACCAGCTCCAGATGCAGCTCGATGAAGGTGCACAGCTCACGCACCTTGGCGGCGGCAAACGGATCGGCCGGCAGCAGCGGCACGGCCGGGTAGGCGGCTTCCAGGTAATCGACGATCACCTGGCTTTCGCACAGCGTGCCGTGCGCGGTGCGCAAAAACGGCACCTTGCCCAATGGTGTGGCACACAGCACGGCTTCTTCGGTGCTGCCGGTCAGCACCCGCTCTTCCTCGAACGGGATGCCTTTTTCCAGCAAGGCCAGCTTGACCTTGTTGTAGTAGTTTGAAACGCTGAAGCCGCAGAGCGTGAGCATGGAGGTCTCCTGAGAAAAGTGGGCGGCAACCAGTCTAGGTGCGCGCGCCGGGGCTGCCGGACGCCATGGCGACAGGCCGCCGGCCCACACCGCAGGCCAGCGCGCACAGCAGGCCGGCAGCGCTGCCGCTGGCATGGGCCAGTGGGGCGATGGCGATGTCCCAACCGGGCACGCTGCGCAACGGGCCCGACCACGGCGCTTCCAGCAGCACTTTGAGCGCCAGGCCAAGCAGCAGGCCGGCGCCGATCAGCCGACGCTGGCCACGCTCGGCACGCAAAACCTGCCAGCCAACCACCGCCACGCCGGCATGCAGCACGCCAGACAAGCCACCGTACTGGTGCAGCGCCGGCTGAACCAGCAGCGCCAAGTGCGTCAACGGCCAGGCCAGCGCCCAGGCCAGCGCAGCGCGCCGCCCGCAGCCGGCCACCGTGCCCAAGGCCGCCACCAGCGCCGTGCCCAGCAGGTTGGCCAGCAGGTGCAGGGTGCTCAGGTGCACCCAGGCGGCGCTGAAACAACGCCAGGGCTGGGCCAGCGCCAGCTCAGGCTGCCAGCGCAGTGCGGCCGGGTTGACTGTTAGCGCCAGCAGTGCACCGCCCCCGGCCAGCGCCGACACGCCCCACCAGGCCAGGCTGGGCCGGGCCACGCCGGTTCAGGCAAACACCGCGCGCCACGCCGCCAGCACCGCGTCGCGCTCCTGCGCCAGATCAGCGGGGTCAAACTGCGTCGGCCGCTCGTCCAGCCGGGCGGTGTGCTGGGCCCGGCGCAGCTCTCGGTAGGCGCTGGCGGCCGCCTCACCAACGCCCTTCGGCAACAGCCCGGCCAGTTCGGCGCGCTGCAGCAG
>JANOBL010001083.1:0-11112 GCA_031411635.1 Betaproteobacteria bacterium | reverse complement strand
CCCCACCACTCCTGGATGACCACCACCGCGGGGGCGCCGCTGGCCTGGGTGGGTTCGGCCAGGTAGCCTTGCACGCTTTGCCCGTCGGGGCGTTGAAAGCTCACGGTATTGCCCATTGCATATCTCCTGTGGGTTCGGGGGAGGGCGCAGTAGAGGGCATGGGGCAGCGCGGCGTCAAGGGCCTGGCGCGCTCGCTTCTTCCCCTACCATGCACCGGGGTTGTTGACGGCCGCAGCGCCGGTGGAAAAAACTGACGCAGGAGGCGGGCGCATGGCTGGCGCTGGCGGCGAGTGGATCTTTGTCAGCTACCGGCGTGCCGATGCGGCGGGCCATGCGTTGGCGGTGTACCAACGCCTGACCGCCGACTATGGCCTCGACGCGGTGTTCTTCGACGACCAGCGCATCGATGCCGGCGCCGACTTTCCCGCCCGCTTGAAATCGGCGATGGACGCCGCGTTGGTGGTGGTGGCGGTGATCGGCCCGGCATGGCTCAGAGAGCTGAAAAGGCGCGCGAAGCGGGTCAACGAAGTTGATTACGTTCGGCTTGAGCTGGCACAGGCCTTGACCGCCAGGCCGGACGGCGGCGTGCGCCTGGTGGTGCCGGTGCTGATGGCCGATGCCAAGGCGGTGTCCAGCAAGGCGCTGGGTGCCAGCTTTCAGCCAGACCTTGGCGAGCTGGCCAAGAAGAATGCCGTTGAGCTCAAGGGTGCCAACTGGGAGGCGGGCTATAAACGGCTGGCCGAACAGATCGAACCGGTCCGGCTGGCCCGTGCCGGTGGCACGGCAGACCACGCGGCGATGTCGGCAGCCATTGCCAAGACCTTGCGTGCGGCGCTGTTGCGCGCCGACCTGCAGCCCCTAGCCGGCTGCTGGGTTTTGAAAGAAGCCCATGGCGTTTTTGCCGCGCCGGTGGCTGATTTGCTGACCGACCTGGGCCTGGCGGTGCGAACCCTTGCGCTGGCCTGGCACAACGACCCGGCCAAAGCGCCGGCCGATGTGATCCGCGAGCGTTTGCCGCAGCACTGCCGCGAGCTTGCGGTCGAGTTGCTGAAGCTGGGTGTCGATCCGGTGGCCGCGCGCCAATGGCTGCAATCGGGCGACAGCGCGCCTTGCGAGACCGTGGGCATCGCGGCTCTGATCCGCGCGGTGGCGGTGGGTGAAACACTGGCGGTCGACCCGGCGGCGTCGGGCCTGGATTTCCGCCCTGAGCGGGTTTACGCGCTGGATGCGGCGCTCGACAAAGGCGCTGCGCAAAAGCACCGCGCCCAGGTTGGGCGGGGCCTGTGGCCAGACGCCTTTGGCAAGCCACCGATCGGCGATTTGACCGATGAGGTTTGCGCCAAACTGGCGATCCGCATCAAGCGCCTGACCGAACGTGATCGGCGCTCGTTTGTGGTCACAGCGGCGATCAAGGATCCGTCCCACCGCAGCGAGCTGGCCCAGTTGGCGCGGCCGTTCAATGCCATCGGGCTGGGCCGCGAAGTGTCAGTGTTGCGGCCGATGCTGCGTGAGCCCGAGGCAGAGCTGGTCGACGCGTTTTGTCTTTGTCTGGAAGAAATCGAGCAACTGCCATGAATGCGATTCCGCAATATCCCAGCCAGCGCGACGTGCCCATCCAGGCCGAGGGCACCTGGCCTGCCACCGTGCACCGGTTTGACGAGCGTGGTGCCGCAGCGCTGCGCGCCGCAGAAGCCTGCAGCCGGCCGTTGTTGATACGGGGCGCGCCCGGCGTGGGCAAAAGCCAGACCGCACGTGCGGCGGCGGCCTTTGCCAAGCGGCCGTTTTTGTCCGCCGTGATCGATGGCCGCACCGAGCCCAACGATCTGAAATGGCGCTTCGATGCGGTGGGCCGCCTGGCCGACGCGCAGGTCAAGGAGCCGGGCCAGTCGCTGCCCGGCGAGGCCAGCTACCTGGAGCCTCAAAGCCTCTGGTGGGCTTACGACTGGGCCGGTGCTGCAAGCCAAAGCAGCCATACCCGCCGTGCAACGCTGGCCGGCAACACCGACGGCAACCGCTTGCCCGCAGCGCGGCCCAAAGGCTGGTTGCCCGAGACCGGCAGGGCGGTTTTGCTGATCGACGAAATCGACAAAGCCGATCCCGATCTGCCGAATGCTTTGCTAGAGGTGCTGGCCAACAAGGGCTTCCAGGTGCCCTACACCGGCCAGTTTGTGGCCTGCACCGATCAAAACCGCCCGATCGTGGTGATCACCACCAACGAAGAGCGTGAGCTGCCCAACGCGTTTCTGCGCCGCTGCCTGGTCTTGACGCTGGAGCTGCCGGCGGCACCGGACGCACTGCGCAACTACCTGACCGCGATGGGCGAGCGGCATGAAAAGTTCAGGCAAAAAGCGGGGCAGGTCGGCCGCTGCCTGGTGAAAAAGCTGGTGGCCGAGCGCCTGTGGCTGCGCCGTGAGCAGGCGCGAAAGGAAGGCCTTTACCAACCCGGCACCTCGGAATACCTGGACCTGTTGGCGGTGTTGGCCCAGCTTTACCCGGACGACGAGGCGGCCCAGCGCAAGCAACTGGACCGCCTGGACGAGTTTGCGTTCAAGAAGTCGGCCACGGCCAGCGCCTGAGGTGTTGCAGCCGTGATCCGGGTAGAAGTATCGGAAGCCGACCTGCTGCGCGCTTTTGCCGCGCTGCCCGACATCCAGATCGACTTGGCGGCCGAGGCGATGGGTTTTGGCCGGGACCCGGCTGCCATAACCAAAACCACCAAAACCACCAAAACCATCGACCAGCGCAGCAAGCACCGGGACCAGGCGGGGAGCGGCCGGCAAACCCGCAAGCCCAAGCCGGGAACCGAGCTCACGCCGCCCACCGAAACGCCGTACTTCTGGCGGCTGGCCAGCGATCTGCCCACCCACGGCCGCAGTACCACGGCGCCCGCCTGGCTGGCGTCGCAAGCCGCGATCGATGACGCGGGGGTCGAGTCCACAACAACGGCAGCGCTTGCCGCGTTGCCGTTGACCTCGGCACACCGGTTTGCAAGCTTTATTCGCCGTCATCTGGCGGTGGCGATGCGCAGTGCGGAGCCCGACACGCAGGTGGCCGTGCAGCGCCTTGCGCGCGGCGAGTCTCTGGCGGCTTGTCCGGCGTTGATCCGCCGCCGCTGGCCGGGTGGGGTGCACCTGGTCATCGACGCCAGCCCGCAGCTTTGGCCGCTGGCATTTGACCTGGGCGTATTGGCCGATGCGCTGGAGCGCTTGCTGGGCCAGCGGCTGCGATTGTTCCGCAGCGCCGGCTTGCCAGGCGCGCTGCTGGACGCCGAGATGCGGCCGGCCACGTTGCCGGCGGATGGTGCGCCGGTGGTGGTGTTGGGCGATGCCGGCCTGTTGGCGCTGGATGCCCGGCGCCAGCGCGCCTGGGCCGCCTGGGGCCAACGCCAACAACGGGCGGGGCGGCGTGCGCTGCTGCTGGCCCCGGTGCCGGCGCCGACCGTGACGCTGAAGATGGCCGAAGCGTTTGATGTGGTGCCGCTGGGGCAAGCGGGTGGATTGCGCTGGTTGACAGGTGGTGTGACGGGCGGTGTGGCTGGCAGTGTGACCGGCAGTGGGTTGGCGGCGGCCACGCCCACCTTGGTTGCCGACCAGCCGCTGCCGCCCAGCCAAGCGCTGCTGCGGGATTTGCTGTTTGGCAACTCGTATGTGGAGCCGTCGCTGTTGCGGCGCTTGCGCCGGCTGCTGCAAGCCCGTGGCCATGCACTGGCGGTGGACGCCGAGGTGGCGGTCTGGCGCCACACCAGCGTGATTGCCGATCCGGGCGGCTGCACGCTGCACCCCAGCCAGCGCGACGCGGTGCAGCAGCGCCTGGCCGGCATCGACCCAGGCCTGCTGCTGGCAGCGCTGGCCGAGCATTGGGAGGCGCTGCGCGCGGCATCGCCGCTGGTTCGTTCGGAGTTTGCCCAGTGGTGGCACGGCCTGCTGCAGCAGCGCAACGAGACCGGCCCTTGGCAGGCGGTGATAGCCCAGGCGCTGACCGAAGGCCAGCAGTTGATGCGTGGCATCGCTGCCGGGTTGTGGGCGCTGCCGGCCGAGCGCTCGTCCGGCCTGGCCGCTTACCTGCGCCGCTTTGGTCGGCGCAGCCCCTTGTTGCTGGGCGCCAGCGACGGCCTTCAGGTCGCCTGGACGCTGGCCCAGCGCGAGGCGATCAGCGGCGGTGCGGTGGCGCTGCCGGGTGCGGTGGACCTGGCCTTGGTCGGCTGGGTGTTTGGCGACGAGGCGGCGGGGCCAGCGATGCGTTTGCTGGTTCAAGCCGAGGCCCAGGCTGGTTCGGCGCAGCGTGCCAGCTTGCGTTGGACGCCGGATGCGGCGTTGCCAGGAATCAGCCTGTGCGATGGCGTGGCGGTGGGGCGCATTTGGTCGGCGCAGAGCGAGCCCGCTGCCGGCCAACGCAGCCTGCGCTGGGTTGCCGCCCTGATGCTGACGCTGCATGCCCGGCTGCACGCCCGGCTGCGGCGCCTGCCGTCCAAGGCCGGCATTGCGGCGCTGATCGAAGAGTGGCTTTCGTCGGTGGCGCTGGCTGCAGGCGGCATCGATCCACCGATGCAGGCCAGGCAACGCCCGGCGCAACTCTATGAAGCGAGAACCGGGCTGGCTGCGCTGATGGCGCAGCCAGCCACCAACGACATCGGGCTGGAGCGCTTGGTCCACGAGTTGCTGGCCTGGATCAATGCCCATCGGCCGAACCGCAGGGCCACGGTGTCCGATCCGGACGACCTGCCGTCGTTGCTGTTTTCGGTGCTGGCCGACGATGAGCTGGAAGCCGTCGTCGGGCTTGCCGAGACGCAGCCTGTGACGCGCCAGCATCTTCAGCGCGATGTGGTTTTGGGGTTGTCACCCGAGGCGCGTTGCACGCTGGCCTTGACCGACCGCACGTTGGTGGTCGAGGCGATCCACCGGCCGCCCTGGGCCGAGGCTGTTTGGCACGACCAGGGCCGGCTGATGGCGGCACTGGCCGACGATCGCCGCCTGGTCTGGGTTGCGGCGGCAAGCTGGCGGTTGGTCGAAGCGTCCGAGGGTGACGCCTACCGTTTGCCCGAGGCTTGTTGGTGGGACGAATTGGAGTTCAGCAGCTTTTTCCGCGAAGGCCAACCGGTGTTGAGGCGACCTTCGTGGGCCAGCCGCCACGGTGTGGATAGCTACGGTTATTGGGCCGAGTTTGAAGTGCAACGCATCGTCCAACGCATGTGTTTCATTCCGCCCGGCCGGTTTTGGATGGGTTCGCGGCTGGCGGAGCAGGGGCCGTTGGTGGAAGAAACCCTGCACGCCGTGACGCTGACGCGCGGCTTTTGGTTGGCCGATACCGCCTGCACCCAGGCGCTGTGGCAGGCCGTGACCGGTGAATTGCCCAAAGGCCAGCGAGGCACTGGCGCCAACCTGCCAGTGGCCCAAATCAGCCCTGCCGACATCAGCCAGCGGTTTTTGCTGCAGTTGCAAAGCCATCTGCCCGGCTTCGATGGCCGCTTGCCCAGCGAGGCCGAATGGGAGTACGCCGCCCGTGCTGGCACTACTACTGCCTTTTCCTGGGGCGACAAGGCCAGCTTTGAACAGATGAACTTTGGCAAAAGCAAATCGGGGCCACTACCTGTCAAGGCCTTTCCAGCCAATCCCTGGGGCTTGCACCAGATGCATGGCAATGTTTTTGAGTGGTGTGCAGATGGCCAGCGGACCTACCCCCTGGGTGAGGTGGTGAATCCACCACGGGCGGAGCCATCGGCCAGGCGCGTGCTGCGCGGCGGCGCGTGGTTCAGCGAGGCGCGCCACTGCCGGTCTGGCGACCGCAGCTCACTCGGCCCCGGCGTCCGCGATGACGGCATTGGCTTTCGCCTTGCGCGAGGGCTTGCCGAGGCAGCCAGGGCGGCGCCCGAGCGGCGCGCCGCGCCTGAAGTGCAGGCGCAGCCGGCTGCATTTTCCGACCTCGCAGACCAAGCCACAGGGTCGGGCGGTGGCCCATGAGTTGAACCATGCTAGGCCAATCATCAGCAAGCATGAAAAAGCGCGCACCGACGCACAAGAAGGTCGCGGCGAAGGGGGTTGCACCGGTTTCTGCGTTGCCGGTCCACCGTGCCCGCTTCAGGCCGCTGCCGCCGGTGTTTCCCGGCGCCTGGGCGGTGGCTTGTGGCGAGGACCGCTACGGGCTGTGGCAGGCCTTTGAGGTGGCCGGTGTGCGCCAGGTGATGCGCTGGGTGCCGCCAGGGCGGTTCATCATGGGCTCGCCCAAGACCGAAGTGGGTCGCGATGCGGATGAAACCGAGCACCTGGTCCAACTGACCCAAGGTTTTTGGCTCGCCGACACCACCTGTACCCAGGCCTTGTGGGCTTCGGTGATGGACGGCAGTAACCCCAGCCAATTCAAGGACAACCTGTTGAACCCGGTGGAGCAGGTGAGCTGGACAGTTGTGACGACAGAGTTCCTGCCGCGCCTGAACGCGCTGGTACCGGGCCTGGCCGCCACGCTGCCCACCGAAGCGCAGTGGGAATACGCTTGCCGTGCAGATGCCCGGAAAAGTACCCCATTCTGGTTTGGCAACCAGATCAACAGCGAGCAGGTGAACTTTAGCGGCAATGGACCGATGGCGGGTGGCAAGAAATCTGAATACAGGCAACGCACGCTGCCCGCGAAGGTGCTGCCTTGCAATGGCTGGGGGCTGTACCAGATGCATGGCAATGTGGGGGAATGGTGTGCGGATTGGCTAGCCCGTTACCCAGCCGGTGAGATTGAAGACCCCACAGGCCCCTCAGAAGCGCCGTCGGAGACGGACGGGCGGGTGCTTCGGGGTGGATGGTGGTTCCTCGACGCGCGCGGTTGCCGGTCGGCGCAGCGCAGCTCCAGCGATCCTGGCTTTGACTCTTCCAGCATCGGCTTCCGCCTTGCCCGAGGTGCTACCTGAGGCCGCTTCTCAATCAAAACAGCCGGCCCCGTAACGCGGAACCGGCTGTTGTTCGGCCCGCCCCTGCGCCATGCGCCGGGGCGATCAGCGCTTCAGGCGAGGCGGCGGCGGCTGGCGGCCAGGCCCAGCAACGCCAGGCCGGCCAGCGCCATGCTGGTGGGTTCTGGCACGTTGGTTGCGTCCGACGCCTGGAAGAAGATCTTCTCGAAAGCAACCGACCCGTTCAGGCCCTGGATGTCATTGATGCGATAGCCACCGACGAAGCTGAGGGTGTGCAGGCACATGCTTTGCGGGCTGGATGCGTCGGTGTTGCATTCAAAGTTGAACACGGTATCGCCCAGCGCCGTGAAGCCCCAGGACCAGTTTGGCGAGTACCACCATTCGGCGCCATTGGCCACATGCGTGGTGGTGTTGCTTTGTCCGGTGTCAACAATCGTGTCGCTGCGCAGCGCGGCGGCCAGCGACAGCAAGGTGGTCGAGCCGGTCTCGCGGCCGGCCATCATCAGGTAGGTGTCGGTACAGACGTTCAGAACCGCTTGACCGGTGGCGCCGATGGTCGTGGCCATGGTGTCCACATAACACTGGGTCCAGCCACCGCCGGTGACGGTGGCCAGGCTGACATTGGTTTGCGCGCCGACCGGCAAGTAGGTCGGCACGGCATGGGCGGCACCGGCGAACAGGGCGGCGGCGGCAGCGATTGCAGAGAGAAGTGTGCGCATAACAGTGTCCTAAAAAAGTTGAATTGATCGTTTTTTTACATTTTGCAACTTATTAGCAATTGCCGGGCCACGTGCTTTTTTCCTTATGAAACAACGGCTTGCAGAGGGCCTGGGTTGGCCAGACCGGAAAGATGTAAAGCGCCTCGACTGTTCTGGCCGCAGCGCCTTGACGGGAAAGCTGGCGCTGCCGGTGGGGCAGGGCAGCGCGCGCTCAACCCGGCACGATGCCGGTGGCCGTCAAGCGCAACACCCGGTCGGCCCGCGCCGCTGCCGCTGCCGAGTGCGTGACCAGCAAACATGCCGAGCCCTCGGCATGCACTTGCGTCACCAACACATCCAGCATGCGCTGTGCCGTGCTGGGGTCCAGGTTGCCGGTGGGCTCGTCGGCCAGGATCAGGCGCGGCCGGTGCACCAGCGCACGCGCCAGCGCCACACGCTGCAACTGGCCGCCTGAGAGCTGCGCCGGGCTGCGCTGGCCCAGGCCGCCCAGGCCTACCGCCGTGAGCATGGATTCAACCCGCGCAGCGTCGGGTGCGCCCAGCAACAGCAGCGGCAGTGCAACGTTTTCTTGCACGCTCAAGTGTGGCAACAGGTGGAAGGCCTGGAATACAAAGCCCAGCTTCTCGCGCCGCAGCCGTGCGCGCTGCGGCTCGGGCAGGCCGCGCAGCTCGGTGCCGGCCAGCAGCACCTGGCCGGCGTCGGCATCATCCAGGCCGGCAATGCAGTTCAGCAGCGTGGATTTGCCGACGCCCGATTCACCCAGCAGCGCGACAAACTCGCCGGCTTGGAGTTGCAGATCGACGTTGGCAAATACCGGCGTGCCGTCGTACGCCCGGCGCAGGCCGGTGATCTGCAATACCACCGTCATGCCGCGGCCTGGGCCACCATCAAGCTGCCCAGCGCAGCCAAACCGGCGCTGCAGGCATCGTCGGCATCGCAGGCCACCACGCTGCGCGCCATGACACGCAGCCAGGTGAGC
Source organism: Betaproteobacteria bacterium (assembly GCA_031411635.1). Taxonomy (GTDB): domain Bacteria; phylum Pseudomonadota; class Gammaproteobacteria; order Burkholderiales; family Burkholderiaceae_C; genus Pseudaquabacterium. Next base: position 2,522 of record JANOBL010001083.1, on the reverse strand, counting down.
TGGCGTTTGGCCAGTTGGCGGGTGGCGGCAATGCCTTGCTCGCGCAACGGCGCCAAGTTGCCGTTGTCCAGCGCCGCCCAGGCCTGGCGATAGCCCATGCAGCGCAGGGCCGGCAGATCGGGCCGCAAATCACCGCGTGCGCGCAGCGCGCGCACCTCGTCCACCAGGCCTTGGTCCAGCATCGCATCAAAACGCTGGGCGATGCGGGCATGCAGCCAGGCGCGTGATGCCGGCTCCAACGACAGCAGCGGCAGCGCCAGCCCAGATGTGCGGGCCTGGCCGTGAAAGCTGCTGAGCGGCCGGCCGGCAAGCAGCCATACCTCCAGCGCGCGCTGGATGCGCTGGGCATCGCTGGGCGGCAGCCGGGCAGCGGTAACCGGGTCCACCCGCGCCAGCTCGGCATGCAAGGCCGGCCAACCCTGGGCGGCGGCACGGGCGTCCAGCGTTGCACGCAGCTCGGGGTTGGCCGCCGGCATCGCGTCCAGCCCGTCGATCAAGGCCTTGAAGTACAGCATCGTGCCGCCTACCAGCAAAGCGCAGCGGCCTCTGGCGTTGATCTGGATGATCAAGCGTCGGGCGTCGGCGACAAACTGCGCTGCCGAATACGCCAACGTGGGATCGAGGATATCGATCAGATGGTGCGGCACGGCGGCGCGCTCGGCCGGCGTGGGTTTGGCGGTGCCGATGTCCAGGCCACGGAACACCTGGGCCGAATCCACGCTGATGATCTCCAGCGGCCAGTGCCGGGCTGCGGCCATCGCCAGGGCACTTTTGCCGCTGGCGGTGGGGCCGGCCAGGCCGATGGCGCGCAGCGGCGGGTGGTTGGTGTTGGCCGATCCCACCGCGTTCATGCGGCGCTTATGCGGCGTTGGCGGCGTTGGCGGCGCCGGCAGCCTGCAACCGGCCGCCGTTGCGGCGCACCAGCGTGCAGGCCACCAGCACCGTCAGCCCAGCCGCCACCGCCATGCCGGTGGCAAATGGCCGCACCGTGCCGTCCAGCGCGTGGCCCAACCACAGGCCAATACCAAACGCCACCACCGCCGTGACAAACCCCGCCAGCGCTGATGCCAGCCCGGCGGCGCTGGCAAACGGCGCCACCGCGCCGGTCTGGCCGCAGGGGTTGTTCACGCCGTGGCCCAGCGAGTACAAACACACCGCGCCCATCAGTGCCCACACCGACCGCACATCGCTGATGGCCACTGCCGCCAGCGCCAGCCCGGCCGCGCCGGTGATCCAGGCCGCGCGGCCCACCGCGCCGGCCATGCCGTGGCGCGGAATCCAGCGCCGGCACAGCAAGGTGCCCGCCACATAGGCCACCGAAGTGGCGCTCATCACCGCGCCGGCATGGGCCGGGCTCAGGCCCAGCACATTGATCAGCACAAAACCCGAGCCGGCCAGAAAGATGAAGATGCCGCCATAACTGCAGCCCACCAGCACCGCCCAGGCCTGGAAGCCCGGGTGGCGCAGCGTGCGGCCAAGCTGCTGCAACACCGGGCCAAAGCTGGTGGATTCGGGCCGGCGCTGCGGCGCGGTCTCGGGCAGGCGCAGCGCGATGAACAGCCCCAGGCCGCCGCCCACCACCGCCATCGCCCACACCGCCGCGCGCCAGCCCCAGGCCGACACCAGCAGCCCGGCCACCAGCGGGCTGGCCATCGCGATCAAGCCCAGGCCGGTGAGGGCGCGTGCCATCACCATCACACCCTCGTGCGGCTCGTACAGATCACGCACCATCGCCCGGGCACACACCACGGCGGCCGACATCGCCGCGCCCTGCAGCGCGCGCCAGGCCACCACCACCATCACATCGCTGGCCAGGGCTGCCCCCAGGCTGGCCACGGTGTACAGCGCCAGGCCCAGCAGCAGCACCGGCCGGCGGCCAATGCGGTCGGCCACCGGGCCCCAGATGAGCTGGGCCAGGCCGAAGGCCAGGATCAGCGCCGACATCGTCAGTTGCACCCGCGCCATGCCGGCATGCAGATCGGCCGCCAGCGCCGGCAGCGCCGGCAGCATCAAATCGGTGGTGATCGGCTGCAACCCCATCAGCAGCGCCAGCAGCAAGGCGGCGAGCGCGTGCGACGGGCGCGTGGCCACCACGCGGGGGCGGGCCGCCATCAAAAGCGCTCGTCGGGCCGCAGGTAGCGCCACTGGCCCACCGGCAGTTTGCCCAGCACCACGCTGCCGATGCGCACCCGTTTCAGGCCCAGCACCTCCAGGCCCACCAGCTCGCACATGCGGCGGATCTGGCGCTTGCGGCCCTCGCGCAGCACAAAGCGCAATTGGTCTTCGTTGGCCCAGCTTACGCGGGCGGGTTTGAGGCGCCGGCCGTCCAGCTCCAGCCCGCTGTGCAGCAAACGCATGTTCTCGGGCGGGAACGGCAGGTCGTGCTCGTCGGCGCGGGCCGGGCGCACCCGCACCAGGTATTCTTTTTCGACCAGGCTGTCTTCGCCGATAAGCTGCTTGGCGATGCGGCCGTCTTGCGTCAACACCATCAAGCCGGTGGAATCGATGTCCAGCCGGCCGGC
>JANOBL010001082.1:0-2494 GCA_031411635.1 Betaproteobacteria bacterium | reverse complement strand
CCGACACCGGCTTTTTCCCAAGCACCGGCAACTCGCGCTTTGCCGACATGGTGGGCGTGGACTATGTGTTCTACAACAACAGCATGGGCCTGGGCATGGGCGCGGCCACGATGGTGGGCTTCGGCCCGGTGGTGGGCACCCGCGCGCGGCTGGATGCGCTGTCGTTGCCGCCCGGCAAGTTTCTGCCGTATGTGGCGCCGGCCAGCCTGGCCACCGCAACCCTGACCACTGCCTTTGTGCCCACCAGCCGGTTCGATCCGGGCGGCTCGGTGCTGATGCAGGACATGCTGAAAAAACGCGCCCAGCAAGCGATCGAGGACGGCTCGGCCGGCGTGCGCAACAAGCGGCCGTATTCGCTGCGCAACCTGTTGGGCATCGGCATCGGCGTCGAAGGCAACGGCATGCTGCGCTTTGACCGCCGCAACCCCAACGCATCCAACGCCCGCGACAAGCACATCTTCGACAAGCCAAGCCGTGCCACCGACACCATCGATGCGGTGCTCAATGGCGACGGCAGCAGTTCAACCGAACTGGGTTCGAATGCCAATGTCCTCAAAGATGCCACGCTGCAAACCATCAGCGGTTATGGCTACGGTCCGACCAGCTACTACCACTACGTGACCACCGGCAACTTCCCGGGCACGGTGCAGTTGTCGTCGCCCGAGCACGGCCTGGTGGCGGGCCAGCGCAGCTACGGCAGCGGCGAGCTGTTGTTTGTCAACATCCCGCTGGGCTCGTTCAAGGCCAACGGCACCGACAGCGCACCGCTGCATGGCTTTTTGGGCCAGTTTGCACGCGACCAGGTGGGCATCACCACGGTGTCGGTGCAGCCGCGTGGCAAGGGGGGCCTGATCTACAACTGGCACGTCGATGATGGCGACGACCTGACGGTCAATACCAAGTACTTGCTGGACAAGACCACGGTGCTGCAGCGCGGACCGTTCTCGATCCACTTCACGGCCGGGCCGGATGTCATCAACTTCGGTGATGGCAACGGCATGAACCTGAATGGCAGCAAGACCTCGCGCGAGCTGGTGCGCAAACTGGCGGGCCAGAAGGCGGATGGCGCCAACGACAAGGGCAGCAAGCTGCCCGAGCACGAAATCGGCTCGCATGGCGGCTGGATTCACGACTACTGGGGCCTGGTGGCCACCGAGACCAGCACCGCGGCGAGCCTGTCGTACCTGCTGGCATGGAACTTTGACGCGATCGAAAAAACCACCGGCCGCAAGATTCGCGAGTACTCGTCGCCGGTGGGCAGCACGCCCCCGTGGGCCGTCAAGTGGCTGGAAGACCGTGGTGTGGTGGCGATGTACCTGGTGGGCGACCTGGGCAGCGGCATGGTGCGCTCTTGGCGCAACGGCGTGCGGCTGAGCAACAAGCTGTGGACATCGCCGGTGACACCGCTGGGCAAGTACGCCACGTTCGAGGAGTTTGATGAGTTTGGCATCAGCGACGCGGCATCGGGCCAGTGGCTGCTGGACCTGCAGAGCTTTGCGGTCAACCACCGCACCAACCGCATGTTCTACAACCATCCCCCCGGTGCAGCGGCCCACTTGAAGCCGATCAACGCCTTGCTGAAACGTGCCGACAAGCTGGAGGACAAGAAGCAGTTCAGTTGGTACACGATGACCCAGTTGGCCGACTTTTCGCAGCGCCGCGTCGAGACCGACTGGAGCACCAGCCCATGGTGGTGGGGTGCCACGCTGTTCACCGCCTACAACCCCAAATCGCTGGATGACGTGACACGCTTGCTGCCCAAGCGCAACTTCTCGCAGCCGTTTGTGATCTCGGGCTGGGGCACGGTCAGCTCGGACAACACCAACTGGATCGTCACGGCCGAGGGCGGCACCACGCTGAAGTTCCTCAGCACGCCGCGCTGAGTGGGTGGCTCAGGCCGGCAACGCGATGTGGCGTTGCTGGCCTGGCCTCAATCCTCGCCGCGCCGCCAAACCGCCGCCAAGGCCTTGAGCTTGCCCCAGCCCGGCAAACGCTCGTCCGACAGTGCATCCAGAAAATCCGACAGCCGTTTGGATTTGATCAAGGTGTAGAGCGACAGCCAGGTGGTGGCCACCAGCACCCCGACAAACAGCGAGACCCGGCGCGATATCGGTGCCTCGGCCTCGGCCAGCAGGTTCATGCCCAGAAAGCCGGTGGTGATGGTGCCGATCAGGCCGAAGATCGTCACCACCGTCAGCCGCACCACGGTGTTGGCCTGGCGGCGCAGGCTGTCGGCATCCAGATAGGTGCTCATGTCGGCAATGCGCTCCTTGACCTCGGCGTACAGCGGATCGGTCTCCAGGTGGCGGGCCATCATCTTGAACAGCGCACGCGCCTGCGCCTGCTCGGCGATGTCGTGGAACCAGTAGCGGTGGGTGAAGCGCAAAAAGCCCTCGAAGCTGCCGCGGATCGCACGCTTGAAGCGCTTGACGCTGTCGGCATCACGCACGTTCAGGTGCTTCAACGCATCCACCAGCCGGTCGCTGAACATCAG
>JANOBL010001081.1:0-4283 GCA_031411635.1 Betaproteobacteria bacterium | reverse complement strand
GGCGGGGACGCGCACCAGTTGTACCGCTCGATGCACCGGCTGCTGGCCTTGCCACCTGAGACGACGATGTACGTCTGCCATGACTACCCGCCGGCCGCGCGAGAGCCGCGCTGGCAGACGACGGTTGCCGAACAGCGTGCGCACAACATCCACGTGCAAGACGGCATTGGCGAAGACGAGTTTGTGGTCATGCGGCAGGCTCGCGATGCCACGCTGGAGGTCCCGACGCTGATCCTGCCGTCGATCCAGGTCAACGTGCGCGCTGGCGAGCTGCCGCCAGCCGACGAGAACGGTGTCTCATACTTGCGCATTCCGCTGAACGCCCTGCCGCTTCGGCGTTGAGCGCAGCGGGGCGCCGGACTGACGGTGAATCAGGCGGCTCCCGGGCGCAGCAGGTGCTGGACCCATGAAACCAACCGGGTTGTGGGCGCAGCACCTGAAACACGCGCGACTTCAATGCCAGCCGGTGCAGCCGGCTGTGTGCCGGGCACGGGCTTCATGGCCTGCCCCCCGGGATGAGCAGCTTCAAGATTTCGGCCCGCACTTCATCGTCATGCCCAACCCAGGTGTGCCCGCCTTGATCGAAGCCGATGAACTTGGCACCGGCAATGTGGTCTGCGGTGTAGCGCGCACTGGCGTAGGTGCCATACCCGTCGTCACGCACGCTGATGACGAGCGTCGGCAGGCGGATCGTTTGCAGCGGCGCGGCGCTGAGGTGCTTGCTCAAGGCCGTATCGCTGCGCAGGCCCTCGGCGCGAAGGGACACCGGCAGGATGTGGTCGAGCATCGCGTTGATGCGCGTTTGTTCTTGCGGGCTGGCGGTGGTCAGCAGTTCGGGCGGCGTGGCGAGCACGAGCTTGATCACCTGGTCGCGCGCCACGTGAATGGCTGCCCAGAACAGGAAATCCGATCCGAGCACTCGCATCATCGTGCTCTCGACCCAGGGCGGCATCGGCAGCGCCGAATCGGCCTGCGTCGGCGGCTTGTAGGCCAGTGGCACCAGCAGCACCAAGGCGCTGACGCGATCGGGGTGACGCATGGCCATCTGCAGTGCCGATGGCGCACCGGCAGACCCACCCATGACGGCGGCTTGCTCGATACCGAGTGCGTCCAGCAAACAAACATGGGCGTCGGCTTGCGCTGCCGCCGACGCATCGGCCGGCATCGGTGTGCGCAGGTAGCCGAAGCGCGACATCGCGATCACCCGGATGCCTTGTCTTGCCAGGGCACCGGCGAAGGCCATGCCCTGGTCATGCCCGCCGCCGCTGCCGTGCACGGCCAGCAGCGGCACACCGGTTCCGGCCTCCTGATACTCGATCGGGCCGCAGCGCGTGGGCATCAGCACGCTGCCCTGCGCCGCACGGGCGCGGGCGCGTTGCAGGTCGCTGTCGAACCGCGCGCCGATCAGCAGGGCCGCGCCTAGCGCTGCGAGCACCAGCAGGGTCCACAGCGCTGATCGCGCGGTGAGCCTCGCAGCACCTCGCTGCGCGCTGTGCGGTTTGCGCCCATTGGTGGGCGTCACAGCGCCTTGACACCCAGGCGCCGCAGCTTGGTCAGCCAGACGTCGGCGTCGGGGGCCGACATGTCAGCGGCTTGACCGATCAGTGTTTCGTGCACCGGCGCAATGCCGACGATGCCCAGCAGGCTGCGCTCGAGAGACTTGACACTGTGGGCGCGAAAGTACCAGCGGTACACGAGTGCCGGCATCGCCATGGTCACCACCACGCGCGCGCTGCGCCCCGTCAGCAAAGTCTTGCCGAAGCGGTTGGCGCTGGAACCGGTGAAAGTGGGGCGAAAGGTCTGCTCGAAGAAGCCCTTGAGCAACGCCGGCATGTCACCGGCCCACAAGGGAAAGAACACGACCAGGTGCTCTGCCCACAAGATGTCGGCCTGCGCTGGCCGCAGGCTGTCGGGCACCGAACCGGTCTCGAAGTCTTGTTGGCTGCGCAGCAACGGAAAGTCCAGTTCAGCGACCTGGATCTGCCGCACGACGTGGCCGGATTCCTGGGCGCCAGCGGCATAACTGTCAGCCAGAGCGTGGCAGAAATGGCGCTCGGTAGCGTCGGGGTGGCCTTGCAGGATCAGAATTTTCTTGCTCATCGGAGGCCTCGGTGGACAAAGCGTTGGTCGGATCGGGCGCGCCCGCGTTCACGGGTCGGCTGGGCGGCTGGGCGGCTGGTGGCACGGCTTGCACGTTGGTGGCGCGGCTCACACCAGCACGGCCTGCACCGGCCGGCGCAGGGAAGGCGGCAAGCTCGGCCCGCGGCCGAAGCGCACCACCAGGTCCGGGCGCTGCCCGGCCAGGTCGATGGCAGCGGCGAATGGCGAGCGCAGCGATGGCACCTCCACCGGCTGGTTCAGGAACCCATTGCGGATACCCAACGCCGTGGCTTGCAGCGCAAAGCGCTCGTAGCAGCGGCCCACCTGAACCCAGTTGGCCTTGTCGGCAGCTTGGCCGACAAACACCGCAATGCCCGCAGAGCTGCGAATATGTCGCGCGTACTTGTCGTTCTCGCTCTTCGGTGTGAAGAACAAGCCAAAGGCCAGCTCACCGATCCAGCGCGGGATGGAAGGATTGCCCGACGCCGCGCTGAACAGGCCGTCGCCAGTACGCAGCGCATCGGCACTGTTGAAGCGGATCCAGGTCTTCAGTTCACGGACGAACGCCGGGTCCGCCATCTGGGCGGTGTTGCCTTGAATGACGTGGTCGAGCACCTGTTCCACCCTGCTGCGTTCGGTGAGCAACAGCACACGCACACCATCAGCCGTGCCGGCCACCTCAAGCAGGCGCAAATCCCTGTTCGACAGCGGATTTCCGTCGTAGTCGCCCCGTGTGCACTGCCTCTGTGCAATGGCCTTGAACAGGGGCGAGGTGCGGGCTTGGGTGGGTGCCAGTGTCACGCGGACTGCATCGCTTGCAGCGTCGAAGCGGACGTCGGCCGCAAGGCCATGGGCCAGCGCCGCATGCACCAGGTTCTCGGCGGCGCAGCCCAGCGAGACGAACAGATGATGGTCGTCCGGATCGACCGCCGGTGTGCGCCGCGACAAGTCGGGCAGGATCGTGATGGCCTTGTCAGCCACCGCAAACTTCCAGCACTGCGTGTTGTGACTGGACGGTGCCAGCGTGGCGTAGCGAACCAACTCCTTGCTCAGCGCCGCGCCCTCCAGGCCGCCCAGCGCGCCGAGCCGCCATGTTTGTGCTGCAACGGCCTTGTAGTTGTCGGCGTCGGTGCTTTGCGTGCAAGCTGACAAGACCACTGAGCCGCCGAGGATGGCCGGTGCGCAATGAACGAACTGTCTGCGGGTGCCAAGGGTCATGGCATGCCTTCAAACGTTACGCGACAGCACCGAACAGCGCACCTGCGCCAGCGGTGATCGCCATGGCCAGCGCGCCCCAGAACGTGACCCGCCAAGCACCGGTCCAAGTGCTGGCACCCCCGGCTCTGGCGGAGACAAAGCCCAACAACGCCAGGAACACGAGCGATGTCCCCACGACTGCAATGAGCAGACTCGAAAAGGGCACGAGCGCGGTCACTGCCAACGGCAACGCAGCCCCGATGGCAAAGCTGGCGGCTGATGCCAATGCCGCCTGCGCGGGCCGGGCGCTCATGGTTTCGGAGATCCCGAGTTCGTCGCGCGCATGCGCGCCCAGGGCGTCGTGTCTCATCAACTGCTCGGCCACCTGTTGCGCCAGCGCCGGCTGAAGCCCGCGCGCAACATAGATGGCGGTGAGTTCACGCCGTTCCGCTGCGGGATCGGCTTGAAGCTCGGCGCGCTCGCGCGACAGGTCGGCTTTTTCGGTATCGGCTTGCGAATGAACCGACACGTACTCCCCCGCAGCCATCGACATGGCCCCGGCGACCAGACCCGCCACACCGGTGACCAGGATGCTGTGCTGGCTGGCACCGGCAGCGGCGACGCCGACCACGAGGCTCGCGGTCGACACGATGCCGTCGTTGGCGCCCAGCACCGCGGCGCGCAGCCAGCCGATGCGGTCGGTGCGATGGCGTTCAGGGTGGGTGGTGCGAGCCATCGGACTCGTTGTCAGACGCTCGCTGCGTCTGCCCTGTTCAGTACGCCGTCCACATGCACTTGCAGCCACCACTCCAGCAGTGCCAGGTGCCACAGCTTGCTGCCCCGGATGCGCGTGAAGTGCGCTTCCGGATCGGCCAGCAGCTTGTCCACATAGGCGCGCTGGTACAGGCCACGCTTGACGCACGCATCTGACAGCAAGATGCTGCGCATCAGCGCCAGGAACGGGCCGCGCACATGCTTCAGCGCAG
>JANOBL010001080.1:0-5353 GCA_031411635.1 Betaproteobacteria bacterium | reverse complement strand
CCTTAACTTGCACCACCAACGCATCTTTCGCAGCGCCGACTTCATGCAGCCCGCCCAGGGTGAGCCACTGCGCAGCGTGATCACCGAGTCGGCCGATGCGGTGATCGTGGCCTGGCTGGTGTTGCCCGGCCAGCGCATTGCCGCCCATGTGCACCCACGCGGCCAGGATAGCTGGACCGTGCTGGCCGGTGGTGGCCAATACCAGATCGACACCGAAGGCGGCGCGCTGCCGATCACCGCAGGCGACGTGGTGGTGGCCGAGACCGGCATGGTGCATGGTGTGCTGAACAACGGGGATGTGCCGCTGCGCATCATCTCGGTGGTGGCGCCGGCCGAGGCTGGCTACCTGCCGCTGTAGCCAGGGCCCGGCATTTGCGGGCCAGCCCGGATGGACGGCCGGCGCCGCGCTGGCTACCGTGTTGCCATGCACCCCGCGATCGACTTTTACTTCGACTTCTCATCCCCATACTCGTACATCTCCAACGAGTGGATAGACGCGCTGGCCGCCCGCCATGGCCGGCCGGTGCGGCGCCATGCCATCCTGCTGGGCGTCACGTTTGCGGCAGCCGAGCTGAAAAGCCCGGTGTCCTACCCGATCAAACGCGAGTACAGCCTGCGCGACTTTGCCCGCTCGGCGCGGCTGGAGGGCCTGCCATACAGCCAGCCGCAGCCGTTTCCGCTGCCCACACAAAACGCCGCGCGGGTGTTTTGGTGGTTGCACGAGACGCAAGGCGCGGATGCCGCCGCGCACTGGGCGCGCAGTGGGTTGCGGGCCTTGTTCACCCGCAATGTGCAACTCAACGATGGCGGCGCGCTGAAGGCGCTGGCCGCCGACTCGGGCCTGGACGCCGAGGCCGCGCAGCACGCCTGGTCCAACCCGCTGTGGAAAGACCGCCTCAAGCGTGCCAATGACCAGGCACTGGCCGCCGGTGTGTTTGGCGCGCCGTTTTTTGTCGTCGATGGTGAGCCGTTCTGGGGCAACGACCGCAAGCCGCAGATCGAGCGCTGGTTGGCTTCCGGGCCGTTCTGAAGCGGGGCGAACTGGCGGCGAGAATCGCCGTATGAACCCAGCCGCCGCGCACATCACCTGGCTGGACGACCAAGGCCAGCCGCAACAAACCCGCTGGCGATCGCTGGCCGGCCACCCGGCACCCCAAACCGTGCAAGTGGCCGACGACAGCTTGAGCGCCGATGCCGCATTCCGGCAAGCCCGGCAAGGCACCGGCCTGCTGTGGCGGGGTGACTACCAAAACGCACGCCATCTGCTGCAGGCGCTGGCCCGGCGGCTGGATGCGCGCCAGGGCCGTGCGGGCGTGCGGCCCAAGTCGATGACCGAGGCCTTTTGGGCCCAGCGCCAGTTGCAAGCGCAGCGGGCGGCCGTGCTGGGCCAGGTGTTGCTGCCGTTTGATGCCGACCACGGCCTGCCGCTGCGCCGGGCACCCGATGTGCGCGCTGCCGGCCTGCAGGCCCATGGGCCGGTGGCCGAGCATTACGTGGCCTCGCTGCGTGAGTTGCTGGGGGTGGTGGGTGCGTTTGAGTGGCGCAGGAAGGGTGTGACTATCGCGGCGCTGGGGGCCAGCATCCATCCCCACCACGGCGTGTTTTCGCCAGTGCGTGGCGAGTATGTGGACCTGGTGGCGCAGGCGCCGCTGCCGGCCGCGGCCACGGTGGCCAATCGCCACGGTGCGTTTGACATCGGCACCGGCACGGGCGTGCTGGCGGCGGTGTTGGCGCGGCGTGGGCTGCGGGTGCTGGCCACCGACATCGCACCTGCCGCGCTGGCCTGTGCGGCCGACAACATCCATCGCCTGGCTTTGGATCGGGCGGTGACGCTGCGGGCGGCCGATCTGTTTCCCGATGGACAGGCCGGGTTGGTGGTGTGCAACCCACCGTGGCTGCCGGCCCAACCCAGCTCGTTGCTGGACGCGGCGGTGTACGACCCGGACAGCCGCATGCTGCGGGGCTTTCTGGCGGGTTTGGCTGGGCACCTGTTGCCGGGCGGCGAGGGCTGGTTGATCTTGTCGGATCTGGCCGAGCACCTGGGCCTGCGGTCGCGCGATCAACTGCTGGGCTGGATCACGGCAGGTGGCTTGCGGGTGCTGGGCCGCAACGACGCCCGGCCGCGCCATGCCAGGGCGGGCGATGCGAGTGACCCGCTGCATGCGGCGCGGGCGGCGGAGCTGACGTCGCTGTGGCGGTTGGGGGTGGACTGATCCGCGCCGATACTTCGGCCGCGCTGTTTCAACCCGCAGGCCGCCAATTGCCGGGCTGTCATGCTCACATGGAGATGTTGCGTGAACCTGTTTCTTCCCGCTGCGCGCCATCCCTTGTCACGGTCCCTGCGATTTGGCACCTGGCTCGCCACCTCGCTGCTGCTGGCCCTGCTGCCCACCGCAGCCTGGCCCCAAGACCAACGCTTCAGCATCTGGAACACCGACGCCAGCCAGGCCGGCAGCCTGGTGATAAGCACCGAGCCCGGTGGCGACACGGTGGCGCGCTATGTCTACAAGAACAACGGCCGTGGCCCCGAGACGGTGGAGCGTTACCGCCTGGCCGATGACGGCACGCCGCTGGCCTACCACGCAAGCGGCACCAGCACCTACGGCAGCGTGATCGACGAGCGCTTTGCGCGCCAGGGTGGCCGCGCCACCTGGCGCTCGCCCGCCGATGCCGGCGAGTTGCCGGCGCCCGGCCCGGCGCTGTATGCGGCGATGGGTGGCTCACCGGCGGTGGACGCGGTGGCGCTGGCGGCGCTGGCCCGCCAGCCGCAGCGCAGCCTGCCCTTGCTGCCCAGCGGCACGCTGCGCCAGCAGGTGCTGGACCGGTTGGTGCTGCGCATTGACGGGCGCGAGTTGGCGCTGATGCTGGTGGCCCACACCGGCCTGGGCTTCGAGCCCAATTACCTGTGGGCCATCGACGGCCCGGCGCCCCGGCTGTTTGCCTCGATTGCGCCGGGTTTTTTCCAGTTGATTGAAGACGGCTGGCAGGCCGCGCTGCCCCAGCTCACCGAGCGTCAGATTGCGGCCCAGGACAAGCTGCTGCGCCAGCGTGCGGCCGAGTGGCTCAAGCCGCTGCCCGGGCTCACCGTGGTGCGCAATGCGCGGGTGTTTGACAGTGTCCATGCCCGGCTGGGTGCGGCGTCGGATGTATATGTCTACCGCGGGCGCATCACCGCGGTGCTGCCAGCCGGCGCGCCGGGCCCGGTGGGCGCACCCGACACCGAGATCGATGCCGCCGGGCGTGTGATGCTGCCGGGCCTGTTTGACATGCACGACCATGTCTGGCCCGGCACCGGTGGGCTGCACCTGGCCGCCGGGGTGACCACCACCCGCGACATGGCCAACGACAATGCCACGCTGCAGCGCACGATGGATGAGATTGCCGCTGGCCAGTTGGCCTACCCGCAGGTGGTGCCGGCCGGCCTGATCGAGGGCGACAGCCCGTTCAGCCTGCGCAACGGCATCGTCATCAAGACGCTGGATGAGGCCCGCGCGGCGGTGGATTGGTATGCGCTGCGCGGTTATCCGCAGATCAAGATCTACAACTCGTTTCCACGCGAGTTGCTGCGTGACACCGTCGCCCACGCCCATCAGCGTGGCCTGCGGGTCAGTGGCCATGTGCCGGCCTTCATGCGGGCCGAAGAAGTGCTGGAGATGGGGTTTGACGAGATCCAGCATGTCAACCAGTTGCTGCTGAATTTTCTGGTCTCGCCCAGCACCGATACCCGCACACTGGACCGCTTTTACCTGCCCGCCGAGCGGCTGGCCGATCTGGACCTGGACAGCGCGCCGGTGCAGGCCTTCATCGCCCAGATGAAGGCGCGCGGCACGGTGGCCGACCTGACCTTGATGACCTTCCAGTTCATCCAGCAGCAGGACGGTGAGTTGCCGGCCGAGCTGGCAACGGTGATGGACCATTTGCCACCCGATGTGCAGCGTGGCAGCAAGACCGCATCGATGAAGATCCCCGATGCCGCCACCGCCGGCCGCTACCGTGCCGCCGTGGCCAGGATGAACGAGTTTGCCGGCCGCCTGTACCGCGCCGGTGTGCCGCTGGTGGCTGGCACCGACCACCTGCCCGGCCTGGTGCTGCACAGCGAGCTGATCGCCTACGTGGCCGCCGGCTTGACGCCGGCCCAGGCGCTGCAAGTGGCCACCCGCAACGGTGCACGCTACACCGGCACCTTGGCCGACCGGGGCAGCATTGCGCCGGGCCAACGGGCCGACCTGATCCTGGTGGACGGCGAGCCCACCGAGCGCATTGCCGACATCCGCCGGGTGGCGCTGGTCATCACCCAGGGCCGCTGGCTGGCGCCGCGCGAGGTGCACCAGGCCATCGGCGTCAAGCCCTTTGTCGATACCACGCCGGTGGTGCGGGCGGCTGCGGTGCAGTGACATCGGTCCGATACTGTGCAACCCCCAGCCCACGGAGACAAGCGATGAAAAAAACCGTCAAGTCCATGGTTGATGAGGCGATGGCCGCCATCACCACCTACAGCATTGAAGACGCACGCGATCTGCACGGCCGCGACGATGTGCAGTTCATCGATCTGCGCGACGTGCGCGAGCTGGAGCGCGAGGGCGTGATCCCCGGCGCGTTCCATGCGCCGCGCGGCATGCTGGAGTTTTGGGTCGATCCCGAGTCGCCGTACCACAAGCCGGTTTTCAGCGAGCCCGGCAAGCGCTATGTGCTGTTTTGCGCGGCGGGCTGGCGCTCGGCGCTGGCCACCCAGACGATGCAGCAGATGGGGCTGGCCGAGGTGGGCCACATCGACGGCGGTTTTGGTGCCTGGAAGGCCGCCGGCGCACCGGTGGCCGACCGCAGCGCGGGCGCCGCCGCACCCGGCCGCAAGCCGCCAGCGGCTTGATCTGCCGCAAGGCAATGTCCATCGGCCTTGGTGGCCATGCCGCAGTGGGCTATGCTGTGAGTTGAGCGGCCAAAAGTACCCCGACGTATCCCGTTATGGCCGCCCTACCTACCGGGCGCGCGCCATGACTGATGCGTTGACTGTTGTGATCGATCCTGCCGATTCGGCCGATTTGGTCAAACCCGCCACGGCGGCGCTGCACGGCAAGCTGCTCTACATCGAGGACGAACCGGTCAACCAAGTCTGGCTGGAGAGCCTGCTGATCGATCACCCGGGTGTGCAATTGATACATGCTGCCAACGGGCTGGACGGCGTGCGGCTTGCGCTCAGTGAGTTTCCGGATTTTGTGTTGCTGGACATGCACCTGCCCGACATCGGCGGGCTGGAGGTGGTGCGCCGGCTCAACCATGTGATCTCCAGCCGGGGCATGCGGGTGACCATCCTGACTGGCGATCATCTGTCGATGGACATCATCAAGGCGATGAG
>JANOBL010001079.1:0-6994 GCA_031411635.1 Betaproteobacteria bacterium | reverse complement strand
GCACCGTGGGCAAGGGGTTGTCCTGGCCATCGATGGTGCCGGTCTTCAAGCCCAGGTACACCTCGCCAAAGGCCAGCGGCGTGGCGGTGGCGCCCAGCGCCTCACCCAGAAACAACCACTCCTTGCTGCCGGGCATGCGCAGCTTGATGCCTTTCAGGTCGGCCGGCGTGCGCACCGGCTTCACATCACGCAGGTTGAGCTGGCGCGTGCCCAGGTACAGGGGGGTGAGCAAGGTCAAGTCCATCTTGTCGGTGGCCAGCTTGAACATCTCTTGCCCGATGGGGCCGGCAAACACCTTTTGCTGGTGCTGCGGATCGCGGATCACATAGCCTGCGGTGAAGATCGAAAACTCCGGCACCTGCTTGGCGATGTCAAAGGCCGAGATCGACGACAGCTCCAGGTTGCCGCGTGCCATCGCCGCCGGCTCGGTGCCCTGCTTGAACAAGCTGGCGTTCAGGTTGATCTGCACATCAAACTCACCCGGTGCGCTTTTGTCCAGCGCCTCCTTGAACACGGTCCACATCTTGCCGTGCCAATCGTCGGGCACCGCCGGGGTGGAGATGCGCAGCAGCACCTTGGCCTGGGCCTGGGCCGTTGGCGTGTGCAGCCAGCCAGCGGCAAACAAGGCGGCGGTGGCCAGCAACAAACGGCGGCGAGCGGTGGACAGCGTCATGGGAAGTCTCCTTTGTCGTTGTGAACCGGGCCGATTATTTGCGGGATCGGCCAGCCGCTACCATCCGGCCGATCCCGCTGCCGCAGCGATTCAACCGGAGCCCTCGATGCGCCCTACCCGTCGCCTTGTCCTGCTGTCGCTGTGCAGCATCGGTTTGCCGTTGTCGGCCCAAACCCAGCCTGCGGTGCGGGTGGCCTCCAAGATCGACACCGAAGGCTCGCTGCTGGGCCAGTTGATCATCCGCACCCTGGAGGCCAACGGCATCAAGACCGAAAACCGGCTGCAGCTTGGCAACACCAAGATCGTGCGCAGTGCGCTGCTGGCCGGCGAGATCGACATCTACCCCGAGTACACCGGCAACGGCGCGTTTTTCTTCAGCGACGAAAAAAACCCGGCCTGGAAAAACCACGCTGCCGGCCATGCCCGGGTCAAGCTGCTGGACTTTGAACGCAACCAGTTGATGTGGCTGCAGCCCTCACCCGCCAACAACACCTGGGCGATTGCGGTGCGGCAAGACCTGGCGCGCAGCCAGAAGCTGCAAAGCCTGGCCGACCTGGGCAAGTACCTGGCCGGCGGCGGCAAGCTCAAGCTGGCGGCGTCGGCCGAGTTTGTCGAGCGGCCCGATGCGCTGCCGGCGTTTCAGTCGGCTTATGGCTTCAAGCTGCGGCAAGACCAGTTGCTGACCTTGGCCGGGGGTGACACCGCGCTGACGATCAAGGCCGCGGCCGAGCAAACCTCGGGTGTCAACGCCGCGATGGCCTATGGCACCGATGGCCCGGTGGCCGCGCTGGGCCTGGTGATCCTGGACGACCCACAAGGCGTGCAGCCGGTGTACGCCCCGGCGCCGGTGATGCGCGCCGAGCTGCTGACACGCCAACCCAGGATCGCCAACCTGCTGGGGCCGGTGTTTGCAGCGCTGGACGGCCCCACGCTGCAAACCCTGAACGCGCAGATTGCACTGGAAGGGCAAGACGCCCGCAAGGTGGCCGAGAGCTTCTTGAAGCGCAAGGGCCTGATCCCGTGAGCCTGGCGCCGCTGCCGGCACCGGGCGGGGGCCCAGGCTGGAAACCGGGCCGTTTTGTGCAGCAACGGGTACTGGCCTTGCTGCTGCTGGCGATGCTGGTTTCGGTGCTGGTGTGGCCTTTTTTGACGATCGCCGCAAACCGGCTTGTCACCGGCCAAGGGGTGGCGCTGCACACGCTGCTGACCGGCACCCGGCTGGCGCTGCTGCTGCCGGGAATGCTGTTGGTACTGGCGCTGTGCTTGCCACCGCAACGCAGGCTGCATGCCGCCAGCGCACTGGCGGCCGCAGCGCTGCTGGCCGGCCTGGTGGCGCTGGCGGGTGACGAGGCCGCACGCCAAGCCGCGCGGTTGCCATCCCTGGCCCGGGTGTCGCTGGGCGGCGGCTTCTGGCTGGCGCTGCTGTTGGCCTGGGCCGCCGCCGCTGATGCCTTGCAGCGCATGGCCCTGGGCCGCTGGCAACACGCTGCTGCCCATGCCGCGCTGCTGCTGCCGCTGTTGGCGCTGCTGGCCGGGGGTGCGCTGGATGCGCTGTCGCTGCTGAAGGAATATGCCAACCGCCAGGACGTTTTCCAGGCCGCGCTGTGGCGGCATGGCCAGATCGTTGCCACCAGCCTGGTGCCCAGCCTGCTGATCGGCTTGCCGCTGGGTGTGCTGGCCGCGCGCCAACCCCGGCTGGCGCGGCCGCTGTTTGGCGCGCTCAATCTGGTGCAAACCGTGCCATCGATTGCCTTGTTCGGCCTGTTGATCGCACCGCTGGCCTGGTTGGGCCAGGCCTGGCCGGGCTGGGGCGTGCAAGGCATCGGGCTACTGCCGGCGGTGATCGCGTTGACGCTGTACGCCTTGCTGCCGGTGGTGCACGGCTTGGCCAGCGGCCTGCAGCAGGTGGACCCAGCGGTGGTGGACGCCGCCACCGGCCTGGGGCTGACATCGCGGCAACGCTTCTGGCAGGTGGAACTGCCACTGGCGCTGCCGGTGCTGTGGTCGGCGCTGCGCCTGACCACCGTGCAGCTCGTGGGGCTGGCGGTGGTGGCCGCGCTGATCGGCGCCGGTGGGCTGGGCGCGATCATCTTCCAGGGCCTGCTCAGCAGTGCGCTGGATCTGGTGCTGCTGGGCGTGCTGCCGGTGGTGGCCATTGCGCTGGCGGTGGATGCGGGGTTCAGGCTGTTGGGTTCGACATTGGCGGGGGCGCAACCGTGATCGAGCTGCGCGACGTGCACAAGCGCTTCGGCGACACGCGGGCGGTGGACGGCGTGTCGCTGCGTTGTGCAGCGGGCACGATCACCGCGCTGATCGGCGCCTCGGGCTCGGGCAAATCCACCTTGCTGCGTTTGATCAACCGGCTGGTTGCGCTGGACAGCGGCCAGATCCTGCTGGACGGCCAAGACATCATCAACGGCCCGGTCGAGGCGCTGCGCCACCGCATGGGCTATGTGATCCAGTCCACCGGGCTGTTTCCGCACTGGACCGTGGCACGCAACATCGCCACCGTGCCGGTGTTGCTGGGTTGGCCGGCAGTGTTGATTGCCGAGCGGGTGGACGAGCTGCTCGCGCTGCTGAGCCTGGATGCAGCCGCGTACCGTGGCCGTTACCCGCACCAGCTCTCGGGCGGCCAGCAGCAGCGGGTGGGCGTGGCACGTGCGCTGGCGGCGCGGCCGGCGGTGCTGTTGATGGATGAGCCGTTTGGTGCGCTGGACCCCCTCACCCGCCAATCGCTGCAACAGGCTTTGCTGGACTTGCAGCGCAGCCAGCGCTGCACCATCGTGCTGGTCACCCACGACATCGACGAGGCCTTGTTGCTGGGCCAGCAACTGGTGCTGCTGGACCACGGCCGCATCGTGCAGGCCGGCACAGCGCTGCAGCTTCTGGCACAGCCGGCCAGCGCCCAGGTCACCGCGTTTCTGGGCCGCGCCACGCTTGGCCAGCGCATGCTGGGGCAGCGCCGGGTGGCCGAGATCCTGCGCCCTGGCGAGGTGGCCGACGGCCCGGCGCTGCAGCTTACACACAGCCTGCAATACGCACTGGCGGAGTTTCTGGCGCGCCGGGTGGACCGCTTGCCGGTGGCCGATGGCCATGGCCGGCCGCTGGGCGCGATCCGGTTCATCGACCTGCTGCAAGACCCATGCTGAGCTGGCGTTCACCACTGCCCTGGGCCGTGGCCGGCCTGCTGGTGCTGGCGGCCGGCATGCCGCTGCTCAAACCGGTGTTTGCCACGCTGTTTCCGGCGCTGGACCGGCCGCTGTACGAGCAAGACAGCTTCCTCGCGCTACTGGGCGTGCATGTGCTGCTGGTGGGCGCGTCCAGCGCGGTGGCGGTGCTGCTGGGCGTGGCAGCCGGCTTGTTTGTCACCCGGCCGGCGGGGGCCGAGTTTCGCCCGCTGGTCGAGACCACGACGGCCATCGCCCAGA
Source organism: Betaproteobacteria bacterium (assembly GCA_031411635.1). Classification (GTDB taxonomy): domain Bacteria; phylum Pseudomonadota; class Gammaproteobacteria; order Burkholderiales; family Burkholderiaceae_C; genus Pseudaquabacterium. Next base: position 2,893 of record JANOBL010001079.1, on the reverse strand, counting down.
CCGTGCCACCGGTGGCGGTGCTGGCGGTGGCCGCACCGCTGATCGGCTTTGGCGAGTGGCCGGCGCTGATCGCACTGGCGCTGTACGGTCTGCTGCCAGTGCTGCGCGGCACCATCGCCGGGATCGAGTCGGTGCCCGCTGCCGTGCTGGACGCCGCCACCGGCATGGGGCTGTCGGCCCGGCAGCGGCTGTGGCAAGCCGAGTTGCCACTGGCGCTGCCGGTGCTGCTGGCGGGGGTGCGCACCTCGGTGGTGATCAACATCGGCACCGCGGCAATTGCATCCACCGTGGGTGCACGCACCCTGGGCTCGCCGATCATCATCGGCCTGTCGGGCTTCAATACCGCCTATGTGCTGCAGGGGGCGATGCTGGTGGGGGCGCTGGCCTTGGTGGTGGACCTGGGGTTCGAGCGGCTGGGGCGGTGGGTGGGGAGGTGGCGCGAGCCGGGCTGAGCACGTCAAGTCCGGGCTGCGTGATGGCCGGCCCGCATGGCAACATCCGCTGGCCGCCCTCGCCACCCAGCCCCATGCCCAGCGCCCCCGCCCAGCACCTGGCCCCTGACGATCAAGGCCTGACCGGTGTGTGCGTCTTCATCAGCTACCCACGCGGCGGCGCCACCCACACCTGGGCCGAGCAGGTGGATGCCGACCTGGCGGCGCGCGGTGCCGGCGTCTGGCGCGACGAGCAGCGCATCGCCGAAGGCGACGACGACTGGTACGCCCGCATCCAGCAAGGCCTGGCCAGCGCGCAGGTGGTGGCCTGCATCGTCGGTGCCGACAGCGAGGCCAGCCGTTGGCAACAGCGTGAGATGCTCAGCGCCGACCGGCTGGCGCTGCCGGTGGTGGTGTTTCGCACCGCGCCGGTGGCGCTGCCCATCTACGTGATCGAGAAGCAGCCGGTGGAGCTGCGCGACACGGCCGCGCCGCAGGCCTGCCTGGCCCGGCTGGCGTCCGCGCTGGCCCAGGCAGCCGCACTGCCCGACGAGGCCCGGCCGCTGCTGGGTAACCCGCCAGCCGGCTTGCCGGCGGCCCAGCGCCGGCACGAGCTGGACTACCTGAATGCGCTGCTGTTCGGTGACTTGTCCGACCGCGAAGCGCGATATGAGCCGCTGGCCGGGCAGGAGCGCCAGGGCCCCTCACTCGCACGCTCGCACAAGGGCCTGCGCACCGAGCTGACTGTGCTGTTCCAGGCCTTCGGTCAACCCGAGCATGCCCTGCACGACCAGGCCCCCACGCCCTGGGCCGATGTGCTGGACGCCTACCGCAGCCTGCCCGGGCGCCGCATCCGCCGGCTGGCGGTGCTGGGCGAGCCGGGTGCGGGCAAGACCTTTTCACTCGAACGCATCGCCTGCCACCATGCCCGGTTGGCGCTTGCCAGCAGCGATGCACCACTGCCGCTGCTGGTTCGCCTGGGCCAGTGGACGCGCGAGACACCGCTGCAAGCCTTCATCGAAGGCCAGCTGGGCGCCCTGGGCCCGCACTTCACCGCGCTGCGCGACCAGGGCCGCGCGGTGCTGCTGCTGGACGGGCTGAACGAGATCCCGCCTGGCCAGCGCCAGTTCAAGGCCGCGCAATTGCGCCAGATGGCCGAGGACGAGCGCTTTGCCGCAGTGGTGCTGAGCTGCCGCCAACGCGACTGCACCAGCGACTACCCGCTGCCCTTCGACACGCTGACGCTGCAGCCGCTGACCCCGCTGCAGGTGCACCGTTTCCTGCATCGGGCGTACACCTTCAACCATGGCCCCGAGCAGGGCCCGGCGCTGGCCGAGCGGCGCTTCTGGCAGATCGCCGGGGGCGAGATGCTGCGTGAAGTGTGGGCCACCTGGCAGCAGGCTGGCGCCAGTTTCGAGCAGTTCTGGACGGCCGACGACATCCCGCGCGAATCCCCCAACGTCTACGCCAAGACCTCGGCTGAAGACGACGGCCTTTGGCGCATTGCCCGCCAAGACCAGCGGGCCCTGACGCGCCTGGCCGGCAACCCTTACCTACTGTTCGTGATGGCGGCGCTGCCGGTGCTACCCAGCAACAGGGCAGCGCTGTTCGACGGCTTTCTGCAGTTGTTGCACGGCCGCGAGCGCGAGGCCTGCGAGGCTCGCCACGATGGCCGCAGCGTGCCGGCCATCGACACCTGGTTGACGGCATTGGCCGAATTGGCCGAGGCCCTGCAAAATCTCCAGCCCGCAGATGCGGGGCAACCCGACGACGCACCGGCCGGCACCGCCAACGCGCTGCCGCGCCCGGCCTGGCCGGCATCGATGAGCAACGCGATGCTGGCCTTCTCGATCGATGCCAGCGTGCTGCAATTGCTGGGCGATGACCTGCGCTTCACGCACCAGTTGCTGCAAGAGGCGCTAGCCAGCCAGCTACTGCTGCGTGCCAGCGCCCAGGACGCGATGCCGGCAAGTCGCATCTGGCCGGCGGACCGGTGGTGGCAGCGCAATGGCTGGGAAGTGGTGGCCGAGATTGCCGCCGAGGCCTGTGACGGTGACACCCCATCGCTGTGGCGCTTGCTGGCCTGGCTGGCCCAGGCCCAGCCCGAGGCGGCCTGTGAGGCCTGGCGCCGCGCCGGCGCCCAGACGCTGCCCGATGACTTGGCAAAGTCGATCCAGCAGAGCTGGCTGCCCCGGCTGACCGTGGTCCGCGTCGAGCAGTCCCCAGCGGCTCGCGCCGCCATCGGCCGAGCCTTGGGCATCTGGGGCCTGGACCGGCGCCCCGGCGTTGGCCTGCGTGCTGATGGTCGGCCAGACATCGACTGGGTGCGCATCCCGGGCGGGCGGCCCTTCGTCTACCAGAACGGCGTGCGGCTGTTGCTGCCCACTTTCGAGATCGCGCGCTATCCCATCACCCACAGCCAATTCCAGGCTTTCATTGATGCGGGGGGCTATGCCGATGCG
>JANOBL010001078.1:0-4723 GCA_031411635.1 Betaproteobacteria bacterium | reverse complement strand
AGGGGTAATTCAGCTCGCCCAGGTCGGGCTCTTGGCGGTCGGGCACACCGGCAATCTGCAGATGGCCAACGCGGCGGGCAGCGCCGCCGGGCAGGTACTGGCGCAGCTTCATCGCCAGATCACCCTCGACGATCTGGCAGTGGTACAGGTCCATCTGCACCTGCAGGTTGGGCGCGGCGATGGCCCGCACCAGTGCGTGGGCCTGGTCCTGGCGGTTCAGAAAATAGCCCGGGATGTCGCGGGTATTGATGGGCTCGATCAGCACCGCCACGCCGTGTGGCTTGGCTTGTTCGGCCGCCCAGGCCAGGTTGGCCTGGTAGCAATCGGCATGGGCTTGCCGCACGGCGCCGGCCGGCAGCAGCCCGGCCATCACATGCACACGCGGGCAGCCCAGCGCCTGGGCATAGGGCAGGGCTTGTTCGATGAAGCCAGCGCGGAACTCTTGCACCCGGTCCGGCAGGCAGGCCAGGCCACGCTCCCCGGCCTCGAAGTTGCCGGGGGGTGCGTTGAACAGCGCCTGGCGCAGGCCATGGGCCTGCAGTTGTGCGGCCAGTGCGCTGCGCTCGAAGGCATAGGGGAACAGGTATTCCACCGCGTCGAAGCCATCCGCTGCGGCCGCTGCAAAGCGGTCCAGAAAGGCATGCTCGGTGTACATCATCGACAGGTTGGCAGCAAAGTGGGGCATGGTGGTTTCCAGGGCTGGGTGCTCACCAGGTGGCAGCAAAGTGCTGGCGCAGCTCGGCGAGTTGGGCTTCGTCCAGTGGCGCCGGGCGGGGGCTGACCATCAGCCACAGCCGGGCGGTTTCTTCCAGCTCTTCCAGCGTGGCCATTGCGCTGGCCGGGCTGTTGTGCCAGACATTCGGGCCCAGCCGGTCCAGCAGCACCGCGCGTATCGGCGTGCCCCGCTGCTGGCCTTGCTGGATCAACTCGGCCACCCTGGTGCCTACCGCAGGATCACCCGGCCGGTGGTACGGCACCAAAGGCACACGGCCCACTTTCATCACAAAGTAGGGCGTGATCGGCGGCAGCACTGCATCGGTGCGCCACGCGCCGGCCAGGCTCAAGGCCACCAAATGGCTGCTGTGGGTGTGGATCACGCAGTGCGCGCCGGGCTCGGCGGCGTAGATCTGTCGGTGCAAGGCCAGCGTCTTGCTGGCGCGGTCGCCGCTGGTCTGGCTGCCGTCGTCGGCAACATGCGCCAGGCGCCCGGGTTGCAGCGTGCCCAGGCAGGCATCGGTGGGGGTGATCAAAAAACCGTGGCCGGCGGGCAGGCGCACGCTGATGTTGCCGGCAGTGGCGTGTACGTAACCACGCTCGAACAACGATCGGCCGACGCGGCAGACCTCGTGCCGCAGCTCGTCCACCGTCATGCCAGCCCCAGCGCCTGGGTGAAAAAATCGGTGCCGCCGAAGTTGCCACTCTTCAGCGCCAGTTGCAGTGGAGCTTGGCCGGCTGGCAAGACTGCCTGGGTCCAGGGCACACCCGGGCAGATCGCCCCGCCGATGCGCAAGGTGTGGAAACCCAAGGCCTGCACCACCGCGCCCGAGGTTTCGCCGCCGGCCACCACCAGGCGCTGGGTGCCGGCCGCCACCAGGCCGCTGGCGATGGCGGCCAGCGCATGTTCAACCAAGGCCCCGGCTTCGGCCACGCCCAAGGCCGCCTGCGCGGCCGCCAGGCTGGCGGCGTCGCTGGTGGCGTAGACCAGAGGCGCCTGGGTTTGTTGTGCGGCCCAGGCCAGCGCTTGATCCACCACCGGCTCGCCACGCGCCAACGCGGCCGGGGCTATCCGGTAAGCCGGCCGGCCGGTGTTGATCCAGTGCGCCACCTGGGCCTGGGTGGCCAGCGAGCACGAACCCGCCAGCACGGCGGCCGGGCCAGTCAGGCCGTCCAGACGGGCGGCTTCGGCGTCCAGCGTCACCCGGCCGGCTTCGGCCAGCAGCGCGGGCAGGCCCAGCGCCAGGCCAGAGCCTGCCACCCACAGCGGCAAATGCGCCGCACCAGCGGCCAGGCGTTGCAGATCATCGTTGTCCACCGCATCGGCAATCACCAGCCGCACACCGTCGTGGCGCAGTGCGTCCAGCCGCTGGGCAATCGCCGCCGCGCCTTGCGCCACCACGTCATGCCGCAGCAAACCCACGCGGCCCTGGCATTGCGCTTGCAGCACTCGCACCAGGTTGGCATCGGTCATCGGCGTCAGCGGGTGGCTGCGCATGCCGGAGTCGCTGAGCAACTGGTCGCCGACAAACAAATGGCCGTGAAACACCGTGCGGCCGTTTTCCGGGAAGGCCGGGCAGGCGATGCTGAGATCGGTGCCCAGCGCGGCCATCAAGGCTTCGGCCACCGGGCCGATGTTGCCGGCCGGGGTGGAGTCAAAGGTGGAGCAGACCTTGAAGTAAAACTGCTGCGCGCCAGCGGCCTGCAGCCAGCCCAGCGCAGCCAGCGAATCGGCCACCGCCAACGCTGCTGGCGTGGTGCGTGATTTCAGTGCCACCACCACCGCATCGGCTTGCGCCACCTCGTCGGGCACGGCGCCAGTGGGCACGCCAATCACCTGCACCGTGCGCAGGCCGGCGCGCACCAGCATGCTGGCCACATCGGTGGCGCCAGTGAAATCATCGGCAATCACGCCCAGGATCATGGTTTTTCCTGGGCCGCCGGCAGCGTGATGCCAGTCAGCGCGGCATACAGCTTGATCACCGCGCTGTCGTCCTCGGCGCCATGGCCAGCGCCGGCTGTGCCCAGGTAGAGCTGGTGCGCGGCGGCGGCCAGCGGCAGCGGCACCGCCAGCTTGCGCGCAGCGTCCAGCACGATGCCCAAGTCCTTGACAAAGATGTTGACGGTGGACAGCGGCGTGTAGTCACCGGCCAGGATATGCGGCACCCGGTTGGCAAACATCCAGCTTGCGCCGGCCGAGTTGCAGATCACCTCGTAGAGCTGATCGGCATCGGCACCGGCGCGCATGCCCAGCGCCATCGCCTCGCACGCAGCCGCGATGTGCACACCTGCCAGGTGCTGGTTGACCATCTTGACGGTGGAGCCAATACCGGCCCGGTCGCCCAGCCGGTACACCTTGCCGGCCACCGCGTCCAGCAGCCCACCGGCGGCGGCAAAGGCTTGCGGGCGGCCCGAGGCCATCATCGTCATCTCGCCGGCCGCGGCCTTGACCGCGCCGCCCGAGACCGGTGCGTCGATCAACCACAGGCCGCGCTCTTGCAGCCGCGCCTCCCACAGCGGCGGCAGCGTGGGATCGACGGTGGCCGAGCACACCACCACCGCGCCGGGTTTCAGGTGCGCGGCCAGGCCGTCATCGGCAAATAGAAGTGCGTCGGTCTGCGCCGCAGTGACCACCAGCACCAGCACCACGTCGCAGGCCTGCGCCAGCTCGGCCACGTTGCTGGCGATGCGGCCACCGGCCTGCGAAATGGCCAAGCAGGCGGCAGGGTTCAGGTCCAGGCCCCAGGTGGGGAAACCTCGGGCGATGGCGGTGAGCGCGGCGCCACGGCCCATCGAGCCGAGGCCGATCACGCCGAGTGTGGGGTTGGGGTTCATCGTCTTTTTTCGTTGAGGTTGCGTAGTAGACCGGCCTGGCCGACCTGGCCGGCCTGGCCGAGCTGACCGAGCTGACCGAGCTGACAGAGCTGACGTATGGGGGCATCGGCCGCTTGCAGCCGTTGTGCGGCCTGGTGCATGTGCTCGGCTGCAGCCACCCGTGCGCCGGCCGCGTCACCCCGGGCAATGGCGTCGGCAATCGCCTGATGCTCGCAGCGCACCGCCGCCATGTACTCGGGTTTGAGCGACTCGTTGCGGCGTGTCACCAGCATCGCCTCGCGCAGGTACTGCGCCAGGTGGCGCAGCAGGCGCGGAAACTGGCCGTTGCCCGAGGCTTCGGCAATCGCCTGGTGGAAGGCCAGGTCTTCGTCCACTGTGGCGCTGCCCGAGGCCACCGACTGGTCCACCAGCTTCAGCGCGGCGTTGATGGCGGCGCGCTGCTGCGCTGTGGCGCGCTGGGCCGCCAAGGCCGCCACTTCGCTTTCCAGCGATCGGCGCACCTCCACCACGTCCAGCACCGCGTCCAGGTTGGCCAGCACCGCCGCGTCAAAGGCCAGCGGCCGGGCAGCGGCCTGCGCCGCAACAAACACGCCCGAGCCTTGGCGCGCCACCAGCAGCCCGGTGGATCGCAGCCGGCTCACCGCCTCGCGCACAACAGTGCGCGACACCGCAAACTGCGCCGCCAGCGCCAGCTCGGTGGGCAGTTTGTTGCCGGGCTGCAGCGCGCCAGTTTCGATCTGCTGGCGCAAATCGGCCGCCAGCCGGTCGGACAAACCTTCGGTGGCCAACAGCCGGCGGCTGGGCAGATCAAGCACAGCCGGCATGCCGATGACGGGTAGATGAGCAGATTGCGCAGGTCATCGTGTCATCATACAAATTGAATGGCAATTGCCCATGCGGACAAACACGGGGGTGGCTCAGTGCAGGCTGGCCAGCGGTCCGGCGGCCGGCGCCGCCGGTAGAAACCCGATCAGGCCTTGCCCTGGCTGGCCACCGCCGCAGCGGCCTTGGCCGCAACTTCGGGATCGCCCAGATACTGGCTGCGGATTGGCTTCAAATTGGCATCCAGTTCATAAACCCGCGGGATGCCGTTGGGGATGTTGACGCCGACGATGTCGGCATCGGCAATGCCGTCCAGGTACTTCACCAGCGCGCGTATCGAGTTGCCATGCGC
>JANOBL010001077.1:0-3434 GCA_031411635.1 Betaproteobacteria bacterium | reverse complement strand
TCCATGCCGCCGCTGATGGCCACCCAGTTCATCACCAGCGGGCCCTTGTAGACGCCGCGGCGGATCAAACGCTCCACCGTCTCGTAGCTGTTGATGTTGTAGAACTGGAAAGCGCTCTGGATGCCGGCAGCGCTGAGCCGGCGCACATGCTCCTCGACCCAGCCCGGGCCGGCGGGCACGATCATCTCGCGGTAGGCCTGGTAGGTCTCGGGCTGGGCCATCGAGGTGCCGGCGTAGTCGCGCACGTCCATGTGCTCCAGCACGTTCATCTGCGTGGTGTTCACGGTCACCGTCACCTGGTCGGGCTTGGGGTCCAGCTCGGCCAGCATGTGGCGGGTATCGTCGGACAGCCACTTGGCGGCCGCGCCCTCGCCTTCGGGCGCAAAGCTGATCGAGCCGCCAACCTGGATCACCATGTCCGGCACCGCCTTGCGCACACCGGCAATCAGCTCGTTGAACTTGGACAGGCGCTTGCTGCCCTTGCCGTCCAGCTCACGCACATGCAGGTGCAGCACGCTGGCGCCGGCGTTGTAGCAATCCACCGCCTTCTGCACCTGGGCTTGCATCGTCACCGCGATGTCCTCGGGAAAGTCCGAGGGGATCCATTCCGGGCCGTAAGGCGCGGCTGTGATGACCAGCTTGTCCTGGTTTTCGGGGAATAACGATCCGTCGAGGAAGTTCATGGTGTGTCCTTGCTTTGGTGTTGGGTTTGCGATGGTGAAATGGTCAGAACGGCAGGTCGCCCATGATTCCCGCGCGTTCCATCTTGCGGTGGCAGGGTGGGTAGTCCATCACCGCGTAGTGCTGGGTTGCGCGGTTGTCCCACAGGGCCATGCTGTTGGGCTGCCAGCGCCAGCGCACCTGGTACTCGGGAATGGCGGCCTGGTTGATCAGGTACTGCAGCAAGCCGGAGCCACCTTGCGTGTAGTCCTGGCCGAAGCGCACGTTGTCAGCGGTGTGGAAGTTGCTGAAGTGGGTGGTGAAGGCGTTGACGAAGAGGATCTTCTCGCCGGTCTCGGGGTGGGTGCGCACCACCGGATGCTCGGCATCGGGAAACTGGGCTTTCAGCGCCAGGCGCTTGGCGATGGGCATCGCGGCGCCGAACGTGGCTTCAATGCTGTGGCGGGCGCGCAGCCCGGCGATCTGCGCCTTGACGGTTTCGGGCAGGCGCTGATAGGCCAGCACCATGTTGGCCCACATCGTGTCGCCACCCACAGGCGGGCATTCGATGCAGCGCAGCACGCAGCCAAAAGGCGGCTTGTCGCGCCAGGTGGCGTCGCTGTGCCAGGCGTTTTCGTAACGGTCGTTGGGTGACTCGGGTGATTTGTAGATGCGCACCAGGCCGGGGTGCTCGGGGTCGCTGCCGGCCACCGGGTGGTCTTCCAACTCGCCGAAGTGACGCGCAAAGGCCACATGCTCGGCGCGCGTGATGTCCTGGTCACGAAAGAACAGCACCCGGTAGCGCAGCAGCAGCGCGCGGATTTCAGCCACCAGAGCCGGGTCGCGCGAGGCCTGGCCCAGGTTCACGTTGCGCAGCTCGGCGCCGATGGCGCAGGTCAGCGGTGCGACCTTGATCGAGTCCGGCAGCGAGCTGGCGCGCACGATGGCCGGGGTGGCGAGGGTGGTTGTCGTCATGGCATGTCTCCTTGGAATGAGACAAGCTTAAGGACGACCTCCTGGCGCGGGCCCCCCATCGTGGAGGGGGGTGGGGGTTGGCGGGGTGGGGGGCGGCGGCCGACACGCTTTCAGCCGGTGCGGTTCAGGCTTTAAGTTTCCAGCAGGCCCAGGATGCGCGCGCGCTGCACCACCTGCTTGCGCGTGCCGGCGTCCAGCTTGGCAAACAGGTTCTTCATGTGCCACTTGATGGTCTCTTCGCCCACCTGCATCGCCAGGCCGATCTCCTTGTTGGAGAGATTGCGGGCCGCCAGTTCAAGCACCTCACGCTCCTTGGGCGTCAGCACCATGCTGGGCATGGACTTGGACTGCACCGCCTGCGGCACGCGCGGGCTTGCGGCCACCGGCCCTGCCCCGCCCAGGCCAGGCAGGGCCTGGCGCGCCCAGTCACCCAGCGCGGGATGTGCGTCGTCAAACACCCGCTCCAGGCCGTAAGTGGTGGCCAGGCCGGCGGCCTCACGCAGCAGCGGCAGCGCGGGCTCACCCAGCCGGTCCAACACCCAGGCGCGCAGCGCCAGCAGCTCGATGTGCAGCCGGCCCAGGCGCACCGTCTGGGCGCAGATGTCGGCCCGCGCCAGCGTATCGGCCGCGCGGCGCCAGTCCTGCGCGGCAATCGCCGCGTAGCCCAGCGCCACTTCGCGCAGCAGGTTCGCGGGGTTGCGCCATAACCGGCCGGTCGGGGCGTCGGGCTCGGCCAGCAGCGCGTCGATCTGGGTGCACAGCGCGCGGCAGGTTTCGGCACGAAAGCGCCGCGCATGCAGCCGCACCTGGTCGGCCAGGCTGGCGATGCGCAGCCGTGGCAGCCGGCGTGCCAGGCCCACCGCGTCCAGCGCGCCCAGCAGTGCCAGTGCGCGGTGCTCGGCACCCTCGGCCACGGCCACCCGCGCGATGGTGCGAAACCCCAGCAACACCGCCTCGGGCAGCGCGCCACGCTCCAGCACGTCCAGCCGGTTGGCCAGCAAGGCGGCGGCCGCCTCGGGCTGGTTGCGCTCCCACAGCGCGGCGGCCAGCAAGGCCGCCAGCATGCAGGTGAAGCGGCTGCGCCGGCCCAATTCGCCCTCGGCGCGCGCCAGCGTGGGCCGCAGAAGCTGCTCGGCCAGCAGCACCTGGCCCTCCCACAGGTAGGACAGGGCCAGGATGAAATCGGCCCAGCGCGCCAGGTAGGCGCTGGCCGCGCCGCTGGTACCGGTCGCGCCACGCGGTGCCTGCTGCAGGCGCAGCCGGGCCAGCGCCGGCTCGCCCTCCAGCAGCGTGCGGAAAGCCGAGCGGTTGGCATGCACCTGCAGCAGCAGCGGGTCCACCAGCGGCGGGTTCTTGGCCCAGGGATCGTGCAGCGCGGCAAAGCGGTCGGGCTGGTCGGCATAGACCGCGGCACCACTCTGGATCAACGCGCACTCGCAGCGCAGCGCGTCGTCGGTGCCGGGCAAGGCCAACAGCCGGTCGGTGAAGCGGCTGGCTTCGTCGTGGCGCTCGCTCAAGGCCAGCGACCAGGCGGCGGCCAGCAGCAGGCGCGGGCGGCGGTCCAGCTCGTCGGCGGGCAGCCGGGCCAGCCAATCGAGCACCGCACCCTGGCGGCCACGCGCCATCAGCGATTCGTACAGGCTGCGCTCGGCCAGGCCGTAGGCGGTCTCGGGCGGGGCGGCGGCCCGCGCCGGGTGGGGGGGGGCCGCCCCCACGCCGGGGGCGGCCAGCCCCGCGGCGGGCCCCGCGGGGAGCGCCGCCCCCCCCGCGCCCGGGCGGCGGGCGCAACGGGCCCGCCC
>JANOBL010001076.1:0-1640 GCA_031411635.1 Betaproteobacteria bacterium | reverse complement strand
CGATCGCGGAGCGACCTGTTGGCCCAGGAATAGCTCGGGGTGCTGCTGGCGCACTGCCTGCTCGATGTCGCTGTGAATCTCGCGCAGGAACTCCAGCTCATCGGCAGTGGCGAGCCGGCGCGCCTCCTCGGGCGTGCGGTTGTCGGCCTGGTAGCGCGCCAGTGATTCGGGAAACCTTCCACCTTCGTTCGCAGTTATCCGGCCCTCGACGGCGCGGCGCCAAAAAGCATCATTCCTATCCAGCGCGTCCGCCGCGTCGTCGAAGTAGAACGTGACCACTTTGCCGCTGTCCTCGACGATGGCTGTGATTTGCACCGCAACGCCGCGCAGGCGCGCCCGATCAATACCCAGCGTGTCGGCCGGCGGATCGGGCCGTTTGGTGGGCTTGTCGATAGACTTCGGCGCCAGACTTGGGTAGTCAGCCAGCACCGCAGCCGGCACCTCCTCGCCCTGGCGCAGCGCCCGGCGAACGGCGCGCTCGTGCGCCGACTTGGCGGCAGCCACGACATCGCGGCGGCGCGCGAAGAACCGGTCGCCCATCACCACCGTGCGGCCCAGGTTGGGGTGATCCATCGCCTGCTGGTTGCCTTCCAGCTGGTGGCCGCGCCAGGTTGCACTCCAGGGGTTGGAGCCGCTGCCAGCGTTCTTGAAGTTGGTCTGCGCCAAGAAGGCGGCCTGCGTCAGCTCGTGCGGCTTGGAGTCCAGCGCCGCGACCAGCTCGGCGTTCGCAGCTGGCGACGATGGCGCGGTGGGCGCGGCCTGGCCGTCAGGGACTGCGGCCTCGTCGTCGGCCGACGGCGTCGGCGCGATGCCGGCGAGCTTGGCCAGCCGCGACGGGCTCAGGTCCAGCTCGGCGATGTCGGCGCCCTTGGCGGCGGCGTAGTCGGCTGCGGCTTGCGGATCGCCTTCGTCCAGCATCGCCACAATCGCCGCTTTTGTGCTGGGGCTGCCACGCTGCGCGCCGCCCAGCTCAGGTGCTGCACTCGAACGCTGCGCCTTGAAGCCGGCCGATCGCTCAACCAGGCGCTTGAACTCGGCCAGGCGGCTTGCCGTGCGCACCACCTTGAATTCGCCATCGCCTTCAACCCGGAAGGTCGCGAAGCCGATGCGGCCGGCGGCTTCAGCCACGCGGTTGTCGTGCGCGGTGCGCAGCGCACTCTCGGCACGCTCCAGGCTGCCCAGGTGCAGATCGACCATCGCCCGGCGCGCCTGTGCCTTGGTCGGCGGCTTCCACGTCGGCAGGTCTTTATCCGGCGCGTTGGCCATGGCGGCATCGATTTGCGCCACCAGGTCGGCGCGCAGCTCGGCCGGCTTGCGGCCGGTCTGGCTGGCGGCCTTGGCCATCGACTCTGCCGCCACCGGTGCGCTGACCGGCTCAGCCTGGCGTCCAAGGTCGGCGTGGGCCGCGCCCGTGGCGGCGGTGGCTGCGGTCTGCCGGAGACCCGTCTCGCTGGTGCGGGGTGCTTCCGGCAGGCTCGGCCGCTGCAAGGCCCGGCCCTGCGGCTGGGTGGCTTGCTTCGGCGCGGCCTGGCCGGTCGCGGTGCTGCCGGCCATCGGAGGCGCGGCATTGGTGGGTGCGGCCTCTGCACCACGCGGCGCGGCCTTGGGCGGCGCTGCGGTGGGTGCGGTTGCTGCGGTCT
>JANOBL010001075.1:0-3157 GCA_031411635.1 Betaproteobacteria bacterium | reverse complement strand
GTGACACCCGCCTTGCCCAGCCACTGGCGCGAAGCGCGGGTGACGGTGCGGCACGCTGGGCGCCGGCATCAGGTGGCGATTTGCGCCGATGACGCTGTATTGCAGGCAGCCTTGCTGCGCGAGCCCGGCGCGCTGCGCGCAACGGTAGGTGAGTGGATTGCGTTGGACGGCTTGCCCGATGGCAGCGTGCATCTGTTGAGCGCCAACGCACCAGCGTTGCCTGGCCAGATCGATCCGCAAGCCCATCCGCCAACACACCCGGGCCGGAGCCAGGCCGAGGCCACCGGGTGACCGGCTGCCTCGGTATCAGCTATCCACCAGGCCCTGCCGTATTGCATAAACCGTCAGCTCGGCGTTGTTCTGCAGCCCCAGCTTTTCCAGCACCCGGGCCCGGTACACACTGACGGTCTTGGGGCTCAGCGTGAGCTGCAGCGCGATGTCGGATAAACGTTTACCCGAGGCGATCAAACGCAGCGTCTGCAACTCGCGGTCGCTCAGCTTGTCGTGGGCGTGCTCGGGCGCTGGTGCGGTCAGGCTCTCGACCAGCATCTGCGCAATCTCCGGCGTCACGTACTTGCGGCCTTGCGCCACGGTGCGCACCGCCTGCACGATGAGCTGCGGATCACCGCCCTTGTTGACATAACCGTAAGCCCCGGCGCGCAGCGCACGGATGGCGTACTGGTCTTCCGGGTACATGCTGACCACCAGCACCTTGATCGGCGAGCCTTCGTCTTTCAGCACATGCATCACATCCAGCCCGCTGCGCCCGGGCAGGTTGATGTCCAGCACCAGCACATCGGCACGCAGGCTGCGCATCAAGCCCCGCAACTCGCCGTAATCGGCGGCCTCGCCGATCACCTCGATGTCGGCGGCGTCGGACAAGGTGTCGCGGATGCCGCGGCGTATCAGTGCATGGTCGTCGCAGAGAATCACTTTGATCATGGGGGGCAGAAAACCTAGCGTCTATGCGGAACGGGCTGCAACGGTAACAGCCGGATCATAGGGTGCCCCAGGCCGAGGGGTCGTGGTCGTCGTCCTGGTCAAACGCCACCTGGCCGGCGGCGGCCAGGCCACCGGCCGGGTTGATCGGCACCGACAGCATCAGCACCGTGCCGGCTGCGCTGCTGGACACCTCAACCCAGCCCCCCACGGTGCTGGCCCGCTCGTGCAGGCCGCGCAGGCCAAAGCTGCGCGCCTTGGCCAGGTCGCTGCGGCTCAGGCCCCGGCCGTTGTCGGTGACCTCCAGCGACAAAACACCCCGGCTGAGCGACAAATCAATCGTCACCCGGGTGGCCTGCGCATGTTTGCTGATGTTGGTCAGCGCCTCCTGCGCAAAACGGTAGGCCACCAGCGGCACGCCGGTGGGAAGCTGCATCGCATCGTGGCTGGTGCGAAAGCCGCACTGCAGCCCGTCGCGCTTCTCAAACCGGCTGGCCATCCACTGCAGCGCCGCCACCAGGCCTTGCTCCAGGATTGCCGGGCGCAAGTTGTGCATGATGCGCTGGCTTGCCTCCACCGCATGGGCCACCGTCTCCAGCGCACTGGCCACCCGCTGCTGTACCTCGGCTGAATCAACATGCCGGCCGATCCAGGCCAAGTCGAACTTGATCGCGGTCAGGCTGCCGCCCACATCGTCGTGGATCTCGCGCGCAATCGCGGCACGCTCCATCTCCACGCTGGTCTGCAGGTGCTGCGCCAGCTCAGACAGGCGTTGCCGGCTGGCGGCCAGCTCGGTGTCGGCCAACTGCCGGGCCAGCCGGTCCTGCTGCGCGGCGATCGCATGCTCCACCGCCGGGGCCAGCCGGGCCAGGTTGTTTTTAAGCAGGTAATCGGACGCGCCGTTGCGCATCGCCGCCACCGCCGTGTCCTCGCCAATCTCGCCCGAGACCAGGATGAACGGCAGATCCTTGCCGCTGTCCTTGAGGATTTGCTGCGCCCGCAGGCCGGTGAATCCCGGCAGGTTGAAATCCGACAGCACCACATCCCAATCCCGGGTGGCCAAGGCGTCGCGGTAAGCGGCCTCGCTGTCCACCTGCAGGATGTCCAGCACCAGGCCGGCGCGCTGCAAATGGGCCAGCGCCAACTCATGGTCGGGTTGGCTGTCCTCCAGGTGCAGCACCCGCAGCCGGCGTGCGGCCACGCCGGGCGCAGCGGCCGCTGCCGGCGCTGCTGGCACGCTGCGCTTGCGTGATGGCGATGCCGTGCGGGCAACGGCGCGTTGGATGGAGCGGGCGGCATCGGCCATGGCCCGAGTATGGCAAAGCGCGGCGGCAGTCCATCTTGGCCTCAACTCGGCAGCGCCCAGGCCGAAAACCCCCCAATGCCTGTGCCTTCTGACGCAACCAGATCGGCATACCGAACCACGGAGTGACGATGCTCAACGACGACTTGATACCGGACGCAGCCCGGGTGCCACGGCCGCTGCGGGTAACGGCCGATCTGCAGGACAACCTGCGGCTGGCCAGCTACGATCTGGACCGGCTGCAGCGCCTGCTGAGCGATGCCACCGAAACGCTGATGGGACATTTTTGCGGCGCGTCATCGCGCATCAATGAGCTGTCACTGCTGGCGCAACAGCTTCCCGAGCTGCCCGACCACAGCCTGCATGAAGCGCTGGCCCATCTCAGCGGGGCGGTCACCAGCTTGCAGTTCCAGGACATGGCCTCGCAGTTGATAGGCCACACCAACCGCCGGCTGCACCGCTGTGCCGACCGGTTGGCACTTGACGCTGCCGGCGATGGCAGCCCCGGCGAGGCGGCGCTGGACCCTGCCCCGCTGCGCCCCAACCCGGTGACCCAGGAACAGATGGACGCCGGCTCGATCGAGCTGTTCTGACTACCCGGCCGCTGACCCGCCGCCCCCTGAATTTCCCGGAGAACACGATGCACTCAATTCTCGCTGTCGATGATTCCGCCTCGATGCGCCAAATGGTTTCGTTCACGCTGAAGAACGCTGGTTTCAACGTGGTGGAGGCCGTGGACGGCCAGGACGCCTGGGAGAAAGCCGGCCAGCGCGATTTCAGCCTGGTGCTGACCGACCAGAACATGCCGCGCATGGACGGCATTGCGCTGACCCGAAAGCTGCGCGACAACCCCAAGTTCAAGGTCACGCCGATCCTGATCCTGACCACCGAGTCCAGCGACCAGATGAAGCAGGC
>JANOBL010001074.1:0-3611 GCA_031411635.1 Betaproteobacteria bacterium | reverse complement strand
GCAAGTTTCTGGGTGTGATGGACTTGTTGGTCAAGGCCGGCCAGGTGGCCGACTTCCGCTACACGCTGCTGCCGATTTTTGCCAACCAGATCAAAGCCGACCCGGCGATGGCCGCGCTGATCACCCGGGTGCGTGCGCCCTACGCGGCCAATCTGGCCGAGCCGCTGGCAGTGAGCGATGGCCTGCTGTACCGGCGCGGCAATTTCAACGGTAGCTGGGACCAGCTCATCTGCGATGCACTGATGGCGGTGCAGGGCGCTGACATCGCGTTTTCACCCGGCTTCCGCTGGGGCACCAGCCTGCTGCCGGGCGAGATCATCACGCGTGAATTGCTGATGGACCAGCTTGCCATCACCTACCCCCACACCACGCTGACAGCGATGCGCGGCGAGACGATCAAGACCGTGCTGGAAGACGTGGCCGACAACCTGTTCAACCCCGACCCGTATTACCAGCAGGGTGGCGACATGGTGCGTGTGGGTGGCCTGAGCTACACCTGCACGCCGGGCGAGGCGATGGGCGCACGCATCAGCGACCTGCGGCTGGCCGGCAAGCCGATAGCGGCCGACAAGACCTACCAGGTGGCGGGCTGGGCGCCGGTGGCCGAGCCAGTGCTTGGTGCACCGCCGACCAAGCCGGTGTGGGACGTGATGGAAACCTGGCTGCAAGCCCAGGGTGGGCGGGTGGCGCCGCGCCGCATCAATGCGCCCAGGCTGGTGGGGGTGGCGGGCAACCCTGGCCTGGTGGGTTGAGAGATTGCCCCTTCCCCCTGCCAGGGGGAAGGTTGGGATGGGGGTCGCAATGCCAGAGTCTGCCCACGCTCGACCCCCACCCCAACCCTCCCCCTGCCCGGGGGAGGGAGCCAGATCAGCCCAGCACATCGGCCCAGATGTTCCTGGCCCAAGCCCGGGCGTAAGCCCCCTCCAGGTCCGAGCGCGCCGCCGACACCCCACCCGAGCCGGCCACCACCTGGAAGGTTTTTTGCGCCGCCAGGTACTCGTGCACGCTGGCCACGTGGATCACCTGGTTGGCATCGACATAACTCATGCACACATTGGCCAGCATCGGCTGCGGGTTGACCTCGATACCCTGCAACTCGGCCACGATGGCCGCTGCCGCCACCTTGGCATGGGCGTTGGCCATGTGGCCTGACTTGGGCATGCCGGCGGCCACCTGGATCGCATCGCCGATTACATGGATGTTCTTGACGGCGGTGGATTCAAAGTTCAGGAAGTTGACATGGCACCAGCGCCCATTGGCATTGGCCAGCCCGGTCAACACCGCAAGCTGGCCGGCACGCATGGTTGGCAGCACGTTCAGCACATCGGCGCGCACATCCTCTTGCACCTCAAACTTGACGCTGCCGGCCTGCGCATCCACCGCCACCGCCTTGTGCTGCGGCCGGTATTCCACGATGCCGGGGTATAGCTCGGCCCAGGCCTTCTTGAACAGCGCTGCCTTGCTGGTGACATCGGGATTGGCATCCAGGATCAGCAGCTTGCAACGCGGCTTGGCCTGCTTGAAGTACGAGGCCACCACGCTGGCCCGCTCGTAAGGCCCGGGTGGGCAGCGGTAAGGCGCCTCGGGGATCGTGATCGCAAAAGTACCCCCGTCGCGCATCGCCACAAGCTGCTGGCGCAGCGCCACGGTCTCGGGGCCGGCCTTCCAGGCTTGCAAGATCTGGCCGGTGGCCTGTGCGGCCTGCAGGCCTTGCACGCTGTCCCACACCATGTCGATGCCGGGCGCCAACACCAGCTTGTCGTAAGCGATGCTGGCGCCGCCTTCCAGCCGCACTTGCCGCTTGTCGGCATCCACTGCCACCACCCTGTCGTGCACGATCTGCACACCGTGCCGGGTGCCCAGGCCGGTGTAGGGGCTGGTGATGTCGGCCAGCGTGCGGTCGCCGCTCAACACCAGGTTGCTGACCGGGCACGATACAAAGCTGCGGTTGGGCTCCACCAGCACCACGCTGATGGCCTGGTCGGACAACAGCCGGATGTACTTGGCGGCGGTGGCGCCGCCATAACCCCCACCCACCACCACCACCTGGGCTTTGCTGGGCGTCGCGGCAGAGGTGGCGCAGCCGGCCAGCAGGCCCAGCGTGGTGGCCGGGCACAGGGTGACGCCACTGGCCAGGGCTTGCAGCAAGTGGCGGCGGTCGATTTGGCGTTGCTTCATGGTGCTGCCCTCATGGGTGGGTCTTACTTTTGCGCCGCAAAGTAAGCGGCCAGCGCATCGAGCTGCTCGGGCGAGTAACCCCGGGTGAGCTGGTGCATGATCGTTGCCGGCCGTTGCCCACTGCGGAATGCCAGCAACTGCGCCAACAACTGCTCCTTGGGCTGGCCGGCCAGCCGGGCCAGCGCCTCGCCCTCCACCGCCCGGCCGTCGGTGCCATGGCATTGGGCACAGGTGGCGGCCAGCGCGCGGGTGCGCAGGCGCTGCGGGTCTTGCTGGGCCCAGGCGTTGCTGATGGTGGTGGCGGCCAGCCACAAACCCATCATCGAGCCGAGCAAGCAGACGCGCATCAAAACGCTTCGGCGGCGGGTGCCGGCCGGACGGGCTGGGGTCATGGCGTGCGCTCCTTGTGGTGTGACCGATGGATTTGAACCGGCGCCATGTTAGGTCCCTGCTCGCCAGCGCCATTTCTTGAAGACGTTCCCAGCGTGACGCCGGTGCACGCTGTCGACACCGCGCCGCGCGCCCGCAACTGCCCACACCCACCGTCCACATCCTGCCCGGCCGATTGGCGCAGCTTGGTCAGCACGCCGCGCCGGTGCAGCAAACGCGCCATCTCGGCCGCACGCTGGCCACTGGGCCGTTGGTAGGGCAGGTCGGGCACGCGGTTGTACGGGATCAGGTTGAGCACCATGTACTTGCCGGCCAACAGCCGCACGATGCCGTCGATCTCGTCGTCGCCATCGTTGATGCCGGCCAGCAGCGTCCACTGCACCTGCACCGGATAGCCAGTGGCGCGGGCATAAACCTCGGCCAGCGCCACCAACGCATCGGGCGACAAACGCGGCGCGCGCGGCAACAATTGCTCGCGCAGCGCGGCTTTGCTGGTGTGCAAGGACAGCGCCAGCGCCGGCTTGACCACCCCTTGCGGCAAACGCTCAAACACCCGCGCATCGCCCACGGTGGAAAACACCAGGTTCTTGTGGCCGATGTTGCCCACGGTGCCCAGCAGCTCGATGGCCGCCATCACGTTGTCCAGGTTGTGCGCCGGCTCGCCCATGCCCATGAACACCACCTTGTTGACCGGCCGCAGGCCCCGCGCCAGCGCCACCTGGGCCACGATCTCGGCGCTGCCCACCTGGCGTTGCAGGCCCTCGCGCCCGGTCATGCAAAACACACAGCCCACCGCGCAGCCCACCTGGGTGGACACACACAGCCCACCACGCGGCAGCAACACACTTTCCACCGTCTGACCATCGGCCAGCGCCACCAGCAGCCGGGCCGAGCCATCCTGCCCCGGGTGTTGGGACAACAGCCGCACCAGGCCTTGCCACTGCGTGGCCAGCGCCGGCAAGGCCTGGCGCAAGGCCAGCGGCAGCCAGTGCTCGGGCTGGCGCCGGCCGGCGTGCAGCGGCAGCGCATGCAGCCACTGGCGC
>JANOBL010001073.1:0-1608 GCA_031411635.1 Betaproteobacteria bacterium | reverse complement strand
CGCAGAGTGGCCCGCCATGCCGACACCCCACCATTGCGAGCTGCTGACCCCCATGGCAACGGCGCTGCAAGGCCAGATCGAAGCCCAGCTTCGCACTGCTGCCGCGCGCCTGGCACCGTCCGGCATCCGGTCCTGCATCGCATCACTTGCCGGTTTGGTGGTGGCGCTGTCGGCCCGTGTTGATCAACTGTCAAACCCGAAGGGCACCCCGTGAAAGATCGCTTGAAGAAGATTGAAGCCGACCTGGCCGAATTGGTCAGCCACGGCACCAACCACCCCGAGGGGCCTGACCTCATTGGCCGCTTGCGCGTGGAGCTGCAACAGGCCACCGATGCGTTCGATGAGCCGCCACCGCCGACCGACCCGGTGGACGAGCAATTGAAAAAAATGTTTGCCATGCTGGAAGCGCTGGTCAAGGCGGTTGCCGAGGGCAAGAAGATCGAAGGCAAGAAGGCGTGACAAAGGAGGTTGCCCGGATCATTGGCCGCACGCCGTGCCCGCTGGGCGACAACCCGGCCGCGCATGTTCGCCAGTCGGCCGGCAAGCTGCCTTACGTCTACTGCCCAAGCTGCGGTTGCACCCTGCCAGCCCGCAACGGCAACCAGGCCGCGCTGCTGCTGGCCATCACCCGGCCCGACAAGCTGGCCGAGACAGCGCCGCCGCCCAACGGCGCGCACACGCCGGCTGATCGCCGGCCCGATGACATCGTGGTCAAGCCACCCGCGCCCGAGCCACCCAAACCGGCAAGGCGGGCCAGCCTGTGGGCGCCGCTGCTGGGGGCCAGCAAGTGAACGGGTCCGATACCGTCACCGCCCTGCCGCCCGAGCTGGCCGAGCTGCAGGGCCTGGCCGCCGCCGCCGATACCGCGCTGACCGGGTCCGACCTGGTGCCCGGCCAGGCGCCGCCGCCCGAGGTTGACCCGGCCGACGAGCTGGGCGACCTGCTGGCCCTGGGAATCCAGATCGGCGGTAAAGCCCTGCCGACACTGCCCAAGCATTTCCCGCCCGAGACCTGCCGCGAGATTGCAGCGGCTTACATCACCTGCGCCGACAAGTACGGCTGGACCTGGCACAAGCACACTGGCGGGCCCGAGCTGCGGCTTGGGATGGCCATAGGCGTGCCCGCGTTTCTGTGCTTGATCGAAACCCGCGAGTGGCTGGCCTGGAAGCGCGAGCAAGACCGCCAGGCCGCGCAAGCCCGGCAGCAAGCCAAGCCCGAAGCGCCCGCGCCTTTGCCGGGTTGATTGGCCATCCATGGCCGCCGACCGCAAGGGTGAAAGCTGGGCCATCCTGGCCGCGTCCGAAATGGGCAAAGGCGTTTGGCTGAAGCAGCGCCTGGCCGAAACCCAGCCGGCCCGGCTGGCGATATGGGACACCAACGATGAATACCAGAAGGCGGCCCGCCACGTGCCCAGCCTGGCCGGCCTGTTGCAGGCCATCGCCGCGCCATCGTTCGCGGTGCGCTACGTGCCCAGGGCGAAGAAGGACAAGGACTTCCGGGCCGAGTTTGAGGCCTGGTGCAGCATCGTCTATGCGGCCGCAGGATCAACGCTTGTGATTGAGGAGTTGGCCGACGCCACCAGCCCGAGCTACGCGCCGCCGGCATGGC
>JANOBL010001072.1:0-1752 GCA_031411635.1 Betaproteobacteria bacterium | reverse complement strand
CGATGCCGTCGGTGATCGGCAGCATCGGTTTCTTCTCGTTCCATTTGGCGACCATCCAGATCTGGCCGCCGTAGACCATCAGCGCGCCGAAGCTGCCGACCAGCAGATGGATCAGGATCTCGATGCGGTGGCGCCAGGCCTCGGGTAACAAGGACACCATCGATTCCAGGCCGATGTGGCCGGCATCGCGCACCCCCACCGCCACGCCGAACGCGGTGACAAACAGCACCAGCACCAGGGCCAGCGCTTCGGCCCAGGTGGGCGTGTCATTGAAGATGTAGCGGCCTATCACCTGCCATTGCACGCACAGGATCACGGCGATCAGCCCGATCACGGCGAGCACGAGGCAGAGCTTGGAAAGCCCGGCGCAGAGTTTGGTGTACATGGGGAGGCCTGGGCCAGGTCAGTGGTTGTCCTGCACGGCTTTGACCAGGCGTTTCATGTCGGGCGTGGTCATGAACTTGTCGTACACCGGGCCCATCACCGCCTGAAACGACTTCTTGTCGACCTCGACAATCTCGGCGCCCGCAGCCTTGACGGTGGCCAAGGACCTGGCCTCTAGCTCGTCCCACTTCTGGCGCTCGAAGGCCACCGATTCCTTGGCTGCGGCGCGGATCATGTCTTGCTCGGCCTTGGGCAGCTTGTCATAGACGATCTTGGACATCACCAGGATCTCGGGCGCCATCGAATGTTCGGTCTTGGAATAGAACTTCACCGACTCGTAATGCTTGGCGGTGTCAAAGGACGGGATGTTGTTCTCGGCGGCATCGATCAGGCCGGTCTTCAGGCCCATCAGCACTTCGCCGTAGGGCATCGGCGTCGCGTTGGCCCCCATCGCGCTGATCATCGAGACCCACAGGTCGCTCTGCTGCACGCGGATCTTCAAGCCCTTGGCGTCGGCCACGGTCTTGACTGGTTTCTTGGCGTAGATCGAGCGTGCACCGCTGTCGTAGAAGGCCAGGCCGATGAAGCCGGCCGATTCGCAACTCTTCAGGATCTCGTCACCCACCGGGCCGTCCAGCGACTTGCGCATGTGGGCGATGGAGTTGAACAAAAAGGGCATCGTCGGCACCTGGGTCAATGGGCAGATGGCGTTCATCGGGCCGACGTTGACACGGGTGAAATCAAGCGCACCGATCTTGACCTGGTCGACGGTTTCCTTTTCGCTGCCCAGGGCCTGCTTGTTGAAGACCTTGATCTTGTGCTTGCCGCCGCTCTTCTTCTGGAGCTGCTCGCTCATGTACTTGACCGCCGCCACGGTCGGGTAGTCGTCGGCGTTGTGGGTGTCGGCCGAGCGAAACTCGGCAGCCTGGGCCGCGGCGCCGAAGCCGGCAAGCAATGCGGTGGAGAGGATAGGGACGGCAAGTTTTTTGAGCTGAAGGTTCATGATGGGTTCCTTGGGTTGAGAGTCAGGGTCGTGCAGCAGGCGGCGTGTAATCGATGGTCACAAAGCTGCCGCCCTGGTATTGCTGCGCCACCGGATCCAGCGGGTTCGTTTGCGCCAGGATTCGCGCGGCGTGGTCTTCGGCGTTGCTTTGCGGCTGGTAGCCCAGCGGCGCACACCCATTTGGCGTCCAGTAGCTGCGGCTGTTGTTCGACACACCCCAGACCGCCAGGTAGCCAACGCTGGGCGCGCTGATGCAGCGCAAGACGAGCTGGATCGCGTCTTCGTGCGACAGCCAGGTGCTGAGGTGGCGAAAGTTTGCCGGCTCTGTTTCGAAGCTGCCGATGCGCAGCGAGATGCCTTCGATG
>JANOBL010001071.1:0-2195 GCA_031411635.1 Betaproteobacteria bacterium | reverse complement strand
CCCAGGTCAAACGTGCCGCCGCTGACCAGCAGCGCGCTGCCATCGGTCAGCCGGTTGGCGGCGCCCAGCAGCAGCGTGCCGGCGGCCACTTCGGTGGGGCCGGTGTTGCTGTTGGCGCCGCTCAGCGTCAGCGTGCCGGTGCCCACCTTCTTGAATCCAGACGCCCCACCGCCCACCGCGTTGCTGATCAACAGGTTGCCGCTGCCACCGATGTTGACGCTGCTGGCCAAGGTGATGGGACCACCCACCACCGCACCCGCACCGCTGCCTTGCAGCGCCCCGGCCGCCAACACGCCGGTGCCGGCCAGGCTCAAGGCCTCGCTGGCGATGTTGACGTTGTTGACTTCCAGCGTGGCGCCGCTGGCCACCGCGGTGCCGCTGCCCGCCGTGCTCAATGCCAAGGCATGGCTGGCCACCACGGTGCCGGCGTCGATCTGGGTGCTGCCGGTGTAGCTGTTGGCGCCGCTCAGGGTCAGCGTGCCCACTGTCGTCTTGTTCAAGCCCACCGCGCCCGCCAGCACCGCGCTGGCCGTGCCGGCTTGCATGTCGAATGAGCTTGTGCTGGTCAGCGTGCCGTTGCTTATCAAGCCGCCGGTTTGTTGCACACTGGTCAGCGTATTGCTGAAACCGCCCAGGTCAAACGTGCCGCCGCTGACCATCAGGCTGCCGGTGCTGGCCAGGCGGTTGGCGGCGCCCAGAACCAGTGTGCCCGCGCTCACCGTGGTGGCGCCGGTATACGTGTTGGCACCGCTCAGCGTGACGGTGCCCGCTGTCGTCTTGCCCAGCCCGGCGCTGCCGGCCAGCACCGCGCTGGCGCTGCCGGCCTGCATGTCGAATGCCGCGGTGCTGGTCAGCGTGCCGTTGCTGATCACGCCGCCGGTCAACTGCACGCTGGCCACGGTTTCGGTAAAACCACCCAGGTCAAACGTGCCGCCGCTGACCACCAGCGCGCCGCTGTCGGTCAACCGGTTGGCCGCACCCAATACCAGCGTGCCAGCGGCCACTTCGGTGGCGCCGGTGTTGCTGTTGGCACCGCTCAGCGTCAGCGTGCCGGCACCGACTTTCTTGAACCCGAACGCCCCCCCGCCCACCGCATTGCTGATCAACAGGCTGCCGCTGCCGCCGATGTTGACGCTGCCGGCCAGCGTGATGGGACCACCCACCACCGCGCCGACCCCGCTGCCCTGCAATGCACCCGCATCCAGCACGCCGGTGCCGGCCAGGCTCAAGGCCTCGCTGCCGAGGTTGATATTGTTGACCTCCAGCGTTGCGCCACTGGCCACCACCGTGCCACTGCCCACCGTGCCCAGCGCCAAGGCATGGCTGGCCACCAGGGTGCCACCATCGATCTGCGTGCTGCCGGTGTAGCTGTTGGCGCCGCTCAAGGTCAACGTGCCGGTGGTGGTCTTGTTCAGGCCCACCGCACCCGCCAGCACCGCGCTGGCCGTGCCGGCCTGCATGTCGAAGGCGGGGGTGCTGGTCAGCGTGCCATTGCTGATCAGGCCGCCGGTTTGCTGCACACCGGCCAAGGTGCTGCCAAAGCCGCCCAGGTCCAGGGTGCCACCGCTGACCACCAGGCTGCTGGCTGCAGCCAGGCTGTTGGCCGCGCCCAGCACCAGCGTGCCAGCGCTGACCGTGGTGGCGCCGGTGTAGGTGTTGCTGCCGCTCAGCGTCGCCGAGCCGGCCGTGGTCTTGTTCAAGCCGGCGCTGCCGGCCAGCACCGCGCTGGCGCTGCCGGCCTGCATGTCAAACGCTGCCGTGCTGGTCAGCGTGCCGTTGTCGATCAACCCGCCGCTTTGCTGCACGCTGGCCACGGTTTCGGCAAAACCCCCCAAGTCAAATATGCCGCCGCTGACCACCAATCCACTGCCATCGGCCAGCCGGTTGGGCGCGCCCAGCAGCAGCGTGCCGGCCAACACGGTGGTGTTGCCGGTGTAGGTGTTGGCGCCATTCAGCGTCACGGTGCCGGCGCTGGATTTGCTCAGCCCGGCGCTGCCGGCCAACACCGCGCTGGCCGTGCCGGCCTGCATGTCAAACGTGGCGGTGCTGGTCAACGTGCCATTGCTGATCAGGCCGCCGGTTTGCTGCACACCGGCCACCGTCTCGGCAAAACCACCCAGGTTCAAGACCCCGCCGCTGACCACCAGCGTGCTGGCATTGGCCAGCCGCTCGGCCGCGCCCAGCGCCAGCGTGCC
>JANOBL010001070.1:0-6481 GCA_031411635.1 Betaproteobacteria bacterium | reverse complement strand
AGCACGGCAGGCAACAGCAGAACCGCGGCAAAGGAGCGGAAACCCATGCCCGAATTTAGCCTCCTTTGTCGTGGTGCATGCTCCAGCCCGGCGGGGGCCGGGCAATAACACCGCGGCAGCACTATGCGGCGGGCAAAAAATAGGCGCCCCTAGGCGCCTGGGTACTTGTTGCGGCTGCCGATCAGATCGGCTCGCGGCGCAGCATTTCCACACCCACCTCGCCGGCCGCGATCTCGCGCAATGCCGTCACGCCGGGCTTGTTTTTGCTCTCGATCTTGGGCGCGTGGCCCTGGCTGAGCATGCGCGCACGGTAGGTGGCGGCCAGCACCAACTGGAAGCGGTTGGGGATGTTCTTCAGGCAGTCTTCGACGGTGATGCGGGCCATGGGATTGCCTTCGGTGATGAGCAAGTGGGTTGAGGTGCGGAAAGCGGCTTTGTGGATGACTTCAGATCAGGTCCAGCGCCGCAAACACCTGCGACTTATTGCGTTGCTGCGCGGCGTAGCGCAGGCGCTGGGAGTGCACAACCGTCTTCAGGTCAAACAACGCAGTCTCGAACAAACCGTTGATGATAACAAAATCGAAGTGCCGGGCCTGCGCCACCTCGGTGCGGGCGTTGACCATGCGCTGGTCGATCACCTCGGGCGGGTCTTCGCCGCGCCGCATCAGGCGCTGGCGCAACTCGTCCCAGCCCGGCGGCAGGATGAAGATCAGCACCGCATGGGTGAACAACTGCTTGATCTGCAGCGCGCCCTGGTAATCGATCTCCAGCACCACGTCCTCGCCGACGGCCAGCCGCTGCGTCACGGCCGGGCGCGAGGTGCCGTACAGGTTGCCATGCACCTCGGCCCATTCAAAAAAATCGCCTTGCGCCGCCATCTGGCGGAACTCGGGTTCAGCGATGAACCAGTACTCGCGGCCATGGCGCTCCTGGCCACGCGGCGCGCGGGTGGTGTGCGAGACCGACACCGCCAGGTGCGAGTCCAGCTCCAGCAAGGCCTTGACCAGGCTGGACTTGCCGGCACCGCTGGGCGCGGCGACGACGTACAGGTTGCCAGGGGTTTCCATGCGGGCGGATTCTCGCGCAGTCAGCGCCAGCCCGGTCTGCAGGCCGGGCGCCGGATCCGGCGGCTGTTCAGGGCTCGAGCTTCATCACCACCAGGATGCGCGCCACCATGTTGTAGGCCGCTATCACGCCTACCAGCTCAAACATCGCCTGGTCGCTGCCCAGCACCGCACGGGCGCGGGCAAACGTGGCGTCGTCCACCTGCACATCGCGGGTCATGGCCACCACCAGGGCCAGCACGGCCTGCTGCTGGTCATCAAACACCGGATCGTTGGCCGTGCCTTCGCGCAAGCGCTGCAGCGCGGCAAGCTGCGCCTGGCTGCCACCGGCTTCGCGGTACAGCGGCGCGTGGTGGAACATCTCAAACGCCGCACCGGTGATTGCCGCCACGCCGCACATCGCCAGCTCCCGCAGCAGCGGCGGCACCGTGAGCGCACCGCGCACCCGGCCCATCAGCTCGCCCCAGCCGGTGGCAAATGCGGGGCTGTGCAGCAGCAGCCGGTCCAGGTCCAGCAAGCCACCACCCCGGCGCTGGCGGATGCTGGCCACCAACTCGGGTGGGCCAACCTGGTCGTCGGTGAGCAAGGGCAGGCGGGTCATGGCGGGTCTCCAGGCGGCTGTCAAGACGACTTTTGAAACACCAGCACAAAGCTCACCGGCACGGTGCCGATGATGTTGGGCAGGCCCATCAGCTCGCGCAGTTGTTCTATTCCCGCGGTCAGATCAAAACTGGCGGCACTGACAAGGATCGGCGCGCGGGTGCTGACCAGCAGCCTGTCGCCAGTCAGTTTGACCAACCGCAGCAACGCATTGGCATCCTGGGTCTGGCCATGCAGGCTGAGCTTGCCGGCGATTTCCAGGTCAACGCTGCTGCCCGCCGCCAGGCCCCAGACCTGCTGCATGTCCACTAGCCCGTCAAATTGGGCGGCCGGAAACCGCGCGATGTCGAACAGCATGCTCTGCAGGCGCTCGTTGCGCAGCGGGATCTGGGTTTCGACACTGGCCAGGTCGATCACCAGCTTGACCGCCCCCGCCGGACTGAGCGCGCCGGTCAAGCGCTTGAACTGCTGCACCTCGGCAACGTTGGTGTTCTTGGTGGTGACAAAGCGCAGATCGGAGGCGCCGCCGTCCAGCGTGTAGGCCAGCGGCGCCGCCCCGGCTGGCGATTTGGCCTCGGTGCCACAGCCCAGCAGCGTGACGGCCAGCAACGCGCCGGCCAGCGCGGCCGAGAAGCGTGATGACAACCGTGATGACAACCGTGACGACAACCGGGCCGCGCAGCGGAGTGGCTTCATGGGGGATCCTTCAGCAAACTCGGCAGCAATGCCGTGCCGGCTTGAACGGGCCCGATTGGCGGGCAAATGGGTGGGCCGATCAGGCCTCGGCCGCCTGCATGGCTTTGGCACGTCGGCGCAGCAAGCCCAGCGCGCCGCCGCCCAATACCAGCATCAGCCAGGCCGACGGCTCGGGCACCGCGCTGATTTGCGCCGCAGCCAGGTTTTGCAGCGTCACCGCATCGCTGCCACTGATGCCCAGCGCCGCAGCCGCTGTTTCACCTGCGCCCAGCGAGCGTGGGTCCAGCCCGGTGATCACGCCAAAATCCATCAAGGCGTGCAGGTAATAGCCCAGGTTGCTGGCGTGGTAACTGTCGGACGCCCACAGGTTGACCTGCCCGGCGCTGATGCCGTCATACGGGTTGGGGTCGGCAAAGCCGGTGGTGATGGCGCGGTTCCAGGCCAGGCCGAGCGGAATCACTTGATTGACCACGGTCGGGTTGTTGGCTGCCGCCACGTTGTAGCCCGCATTCACGTCGATGCCCATCTGCGTGATCGGCTGGCCCAGCCAGGGGCTGGCGGTGAGGTAGGTCAGGTCGGCGCGCGACCAGGTGGCCGTCAGAAAGATGTTCACCGCCGCGTTTTTGGCCTGGAACATGCTGCCCAGGATGCCGGTGTACTGGCTGATCAGCGCCGGGTTGTTGGGTGCGGCAAAGTTCAGGTTGCTCTGGCCATGCATCACCACCTTGTCCCAGGCCTGGTCGATCAGCGGCTTCTGGTTGAGGTAGTGGTAATCCAGGTTGCTGCCAGGCTGGGTTTCCAGGCTGACGGCGTAGTCCAGCCCGGCCTGCACCGTGAAGGCCTTGAAGATCGCCGGCACACCGCCGATGTTGGTGCCGCGCAGGTCGGTGACGGTGGCTGGCGCGTAGCCCTGCGCGGTGGACAGTGCGCCATAGGTGAAGCTGTTGCCGATGAACAGGATCGAGGTGGACGCCTGCGCCGCCGGGGCCTGCAAAGCGGCCAGGATCAGCGCCGCGAGCCAGCCGGCACGGGCGCCAGGCCGCAACAGGGTGGGTTCGGGTGTGGATGTGCAAGGGTTCTTCATGTCTGCCTCGATGTTTGTTGGGGGATGGGATGTGCCGCTGCCGTCGTGCGCCCAGCATATTAGGGCCGTGGGTCTTGCGCCCTCTTGGGGTAAACAGCAGAAGCCCTGGATTCCTTGACCGGACTGAATGTGCTTCGATGGCGTCAAGTTTTTCTATGCTGAAATGTGAGCCTGGTCGCGCCATGCAGGCGATAGAGGTACTCGAGCCCGTCGAAGTAGGACTTGACCGGCAGGCGCTCGTCCTTGCCGTGCGAGCGGTTGTCGTTGATGTCGCCCGCCGCCTTCAGCCGATCGGCCATCGCCTGCGCCGTGTCACGTCCGACCAGATCGCGCAGAAGGCCAACAAGTGGGGCAGCCGCAACAACCTGCGCTGGAGCAACGCCGAGTACGAAGCGCTCTTCAAGGCCGCGCAGACCGAACTGGACCCGGTCAAGCTCAGCTACGCTGCCCTTTTTTTTGGCGTGGTGCACTTTCCAATCAAGGGGCAGCACACCATCAGCCCCGTTTTGCCGTTGTACCGGGCCGGGCTCAAGACCAGCGCCGGACGCACGGCGTTGTGCCCATCGGCCGCGGTCACTGCCCAGTCGATGCTGGCGATGCTGCCCAGGTTGATCGCGCCGCCGTCGTCGACCGGCGCTTCGAGCTGGCGTTGACCTGGAACTCAACTCCGGGCGACCCGGCACGCCGGTATCTCGCCCGCAGCTTGATCGACGACCTGCACTCGCCCACCATACGGGCCACATCACAAGTACGGGTGACCCATATGAAGACCACCATCGAACTGCCGGACGATCTTCTGGAGCGCGGCAAAGCGGTGGCGCGGCGCGAGAACTCCACGCTCAAGGCGCTGATCGAGGAGGGCCTGCGCCTGGCGCTTCGCGCGCGCTCGCGCCGGCGTGCCGCGCCGTTTTCGGCGCAGCCGTTCCAGGGTGACGGCCTGACACCGGAGTTCGCCGGTGCCGGTTGGGAGAAGATTGCCAACGAGATCTACCGTGATCGCGGTTGACACCAACATCCTGGTGTACGCACACCGCGCCGACTCGCCCTTTCACGACCGCGCCCGCTCGGCGCTCGAGTCGCTTGCCGCCGGGGCGCGGGAATGGGCCGTTCCCTGGCCCTGCGCGCACGAGTTCTTCGCCGTCGTGACGCATCCTCGCATCTACAAGACCGCGACCCCCGCACCAACGGCGTTCGCTCAACTGCGCGCACTGGCAGCGCTTGCCAACCTCGTTTTCATCGCCGAAGCGGACGACCACCTGGTGCACCTGGAGCCGCTGGCACTGGCGGCCAAGGCCAACGGTGGCGCGATTCACGACGCGCGAATCGCCGCAATCTGTCTTTCACATGGCGTGGCCGAGCTGTGGTCGGCAGGCCGCGATTTCTCCCGGTTTCCGGCGCTGAAGGCCCGCATTCCGTTGATCGGCTGAGTGCCACAAACCAGTGATGGTTGGCGCTGGCATTGATCTGCCTCTGGTCGCTGACGCGGCGTCGGACGGCGGTGATGCGGTCGCGCCCATGCTGTCACGCCCAATTCACTTGTCGGTCTGCGGCGCAGCCTCGTTCGTCTGTCGGCATCGCGGTGACAATCCAGGGCT
Source organism: Betaproteobacteria bacterium (assembly GCA_031411635.1). GTDB lineage: Bacteria > Pseudomonadota > Gammaproteobacteria > Burkholderiales > Burkholderiaceae_C > Pseudaquabacterium. The sequence continues at coordinate 1,442 of JANOBL010001070.1, read as the reverse complement.
GCCCTGTCTGATTGCCGCCATGTCTGTCCCAACCCTTGCTCCCACGCTTGGCCCCGCCAAGTCCCTTGTCGCCACTGGTGCGCCCAAGCCGCTGATGAGCTACCGGCCCTACTGGGCCAAGCGCTTTGGCGTGGCCAAGTTCCTGCCCACCAGCCGCGCCGAGATGGATGCGCTGGGCTGGGATGGCTGTGACATCGTGATCGTCACCGGTGATGCGTATGTGGACCACCCCAGCTTTGGCATGGCGGTGATCGGCCGTGTGCTCGAGGCCCAGGGCTTTCGGGTCGGCATCATCGCCCAGCCCGATTGGCAAAGTGCCGAGCCCTTTGCCGCGCTGGGCCAGCCGAAGCTGTTTTTCGGTGTCACTGCCGGCAACATGGATTCGATGATCAACCGCTACACGGCTGATCGCAAAGTGCGGCGCGACGATGCCTACACCCCGGGCGGCCAGGGCGGCGCACGACCCGACCGTTGCTCACTGGTCTACACCCAGCGCTGCCGCGAGGCGTTTGCCGACGTGCCCATCGTGCTGGGCGGCATCGAGGCCAGCCTGCGCCGCATCGCCCATTACGACTACTGGCAGGACAAGGTGCGGCGCTCGATGCTGGTGGATGCCCAGGCCGATCTGCTGCTGTACGGCAATGCCGAACGGGCCATCGTCGAGATCGCGCACCGGCTGGCCAAGGGTGAATCGGTGCGCAGCCTGACCGATGTGCGGGGCACAGCCTTTCTACGGCGCAACGATGATGCATCTGCGCTGGGCTGGTTCGAGATCGATTCGTCCGAGGTGGATCTGCCCGGCCGCATCGACCAGCACATCAATCCCTACCAGACCACCAGCGAGCAGGCCAGCGCGCAGGGTGCCAGTTGCGCCAAAGAGAACAGCAAGACCCCGGCCTTGGGCGCCACCGCACAGCCGATCAACTTCGTCCGAAACCCAGCACTCAAATTGAGCGGCCGGATCCAAATGCCGCCGCGCGAGCGCTGTGTGATCCGCCTGCCAGGCTTCGAGCAGGTCAAGCGCGACACGGTGCTGTACGCCCATGCCAACCGGGTGCTGCACCTGGAGACCAACCCGGGCAATGCGCGGGCACTGGTGCAAAGGCATGAGATCAACGGCAACCCGCGTGATGTGTGGATCAACCCACCGCCGATCCCGCTGTCCACCGCCGAGATGGACTTCGTGTTCGACCTGCCGTATGCACGCAGCCCGCACCCAGGCTATGCCGATGCACAAGGCCGCCACGACGGAACCACCAAGATCCCGGCCTGGGAGATGATCCGCTTCAGCGTCAACATCATGCGGGGCTGTTTTGGCGGCTGCAGTTTCTGCTCGATCACCGAGCACGAGGGCCGCATCATCCAGAGCCGCAGCGAAGACTCGGTGATCCGCGAGATCGAGGCCATGCGCGACCAGGTGCAAGGTTTCACCGGCGTCGTCT
>JANOBL010001069.1:0-1789 GCA_031411635.1 Betaproteobacteria bacterium | reverse complement strand
TTGAGCGAGACCTGGGGTGCCGCTGCCGGCGGCGACCCGCAGCGGCGCGAAGGCCGGGCCTTCAGCAACCCGGCCGACACCCTGCTCAGCCGGTTTCAGCTCAACAACAATCTGAGCGAAGTGCCCAGCGCGCTGGATGCTGTTTGCAGCGCCGCACCCGGCTGCGATGCCACCGTCGGCCTGCAGTGGAACGCCGACCTGCTGGGCCCGGGCGAGACCTTGCATGTGCGGCTGGGCCTGTCGGAAAACGGCCAGGCCTTGTCCAGCCGCTGGATCGACGCGGCCGCGGTGAACTCGCCCAACACGGTGTTGACGCTGTCGGGCTTCTCCGAAGTGGTTGCCGTGCCCGAGCCCGCGGCGGCCTGGCTGTTGCTGGCCGGCCTGGCCGGCATCGGCCGGTTGACCCGCCGGCGCCGCGGGGTGAGGTGATGGGCGCGCAACGTGGTTTTCGGCTGCTGTGCTTGTTGGGCGTGGCAAGCGTGGTGTCGGCAGCGCAGGGCCAGACCAGCGGCACCGGCGGCGGCCAGCCCGCGCCAGCGCCGCGCACCACGGCCGAGGCGCTGGTTCAGCATCGGCAGACGCTGCGCCGCTGCGCGCAGTTGCCGGTGGTGGCCGTTGGCACCGAATGCCGGCGCCAGGCGCAACGCGCGCTGGACAGCCAATGGGCGCGTTTGCAGCGCCAGCGCCTGTTCCCCTGGCAGCACGCCGAGGCAACAACCGCCGTGGCCAGCGTGCAGCCCGGCGCGCAGGGCGGTCGCTGAAATCAGCCCGCAAGCGCCAACTGTGCCTTCGTGCCGCTGTCGCCAATGTCGCTTCGGCGGTGGTTCAGACCCTTTAGAGTCTGGCCACCCACAACACGAGGAGCGACACGATGCGTCACTGGATCACCCCCGCCCTGGCCCTCACCACCTGGCTGCTGGCCGCCTGCGGCAGCATGGCCCCCAGCCGCCCGGCGGGTTGGGCCGCGCCGCAGGTGGTGGTGGCGCCGTCCAGCTTTACCGGCGTGCACGGCCTGGCGGTGGACCAGCAAGGCCGGCTGCTGGCCGGCAGCGTGGTGGGCAATGCGATCTGGCAGGTGGACCGGCAGACCGGCGCGGCCAGCATCCTGATCGGCGGCCCCGAGGGCCAGGCCGACGACATCGCGATCGGACCCAAGGGCGAGATGGCCTGGACCAACTACCTGATGGGCATGGTGCGCTACCGCGAAAATGACAGCGCGCCTATGCGGGTGCTGGCCAAGGACTTGCCCGGCATCAACTCACTGGACTTCGACCGCCGCAACGGCAAGCTGTATGCGTCGCAGGTGTTTCTGGGCGATGCGCTGTGGGAGATCGATGTGGCCGGCGTGCAGCCGCCGCGCCTGATCGCCAAGGACCTGGGCGGTTTCAACGGCTTCGAGGTCGGCCCGGACGGCATGCTGTACGGGCCGCTGTGGTTCAAGCGCAGTGTGGCCAAGGTGGACCCGGCCAATGGCGCCATCAGCGTGATCAGCGCCAGCTTTGAAACCCCGGCCGCCGCCAACCTGGACGGCAAGGGCAATGTCTGGGTGGTGGACACCGCCACCGGCGAGCTGGCCCGGGTGGCGCTGGACAGCGGCGCGAAGACGATGGTGGTCAAGCTCGACACCGCGCTGGACAACCTGGCGATTGCGCCCGACGGCACGGTGTATGTGTCGAACATGGCAGACAAAGGCATCCACGCCGTCAAACCGACTACCGGAGCGGTGACCAGCCAGACACGCGGCAAGCATGCCGTGCCGGCGGGCCTGAAGGAGGACGGCAACAGCCTG
>JANOBL010001068.1:0-3569 GCA_031411635.1 Betaproteobacteria bacterium | reverse complement strand
CATATTTGCGCGAAGACAAGGCGCTCCGCGCAAAGTTCTTCGGCAAACTGCATGCGATGTTCTTCTCGGGTGCGGCGCTGTCGCCGTTCGTCTGGAACAGCCTCGACGAACTCGCGGTGCAGGAGACCGGTTTTCGCGTGCCGATGCTGACCGGCCTCGGCGCCACGGAAACATCGCCGTTCTTCATGGGCGCGCTGGGGCTGCAAAACGATCCGTTGTTCAAGCTGGCGATGGCGCTGGAGAAGATTGCGCTGGAAGACGAGTACTTCGTCGCCCGCAAGCTGTACCCGAACGTCGATTTTTACTCCGGCATCGTGCAGCGTGCGATCGGCATCCCGGTGCCGCTATTCACTGCAATCTTTGCGCTGGCCCGCACCGTGGGCTGGATCGCGCAGCTCAACGAGATGATCGGCGACCCGGAGTACAAGATCGGCCGGCCGCGGCAGTTGTTTGTTGGCGCCACGCCGCGTGATGTGAAGCCGATCGGGCAACGCTGAGCTGGCTGGGCCCTGAAGAAGCCGCCTCCGGGCGGCTTTTTTGTGGGTGGCGGCGGCTGCCAACGCCAGTTCACGGCGAGGCGCTCACGCTTTGGTCTGTCCACGGGTTGAACACCAGCGGATAGCGTGCAAAGTCGCGCACGTTGCGCGTCACCACCGTCAGGCCATGGCACTGCGCCGTGGCCATCAGCAGCGCATCCAGGGTTGCCAGCCGTTGCCCGGCCAGGTCGGCCTCGGCGCAGCAGCGCGACCACACCCGCAACACCGACCGGTCCAACGGCAACGTGCGCTCGGCAAAGCGCTGCACCAGCCGCGACAGCCATTGGCCCAAGCGGCGCGCGCGGGTGGCATCCTGGGCTTGCAGCTTGATAACGCCGCACTCAACTTCGGCCAGCGACAACTGGCTGACAAAGAGTTGGGATTCCTGCTGCGCATCCAGCCAGGCAATCACCGGCTTGGCCGGCGCAGGCCGCACGTATTCGGACAACACGCAGGTATCCAGCAGCCAGCTCACAGCGTGATGTCGCGGTGGGCCTCGTCTTCTGGCCTGCGGTCAAACAGCGATCCGTCAATGTCCAACAGCAAGCCCGGCCGCAGCAACTCGGCCGACAGGCGCTGGCGTGGGGCGTTTTTCAGCCGCGCATAGTCTTGTGGCGACAACACCACCGCGGCGGCCTTGCCATGCACGGTCACGGTCTGTGGCGCGGCGGCTGCCGCCTTGACCAATTGACTGAGCTGGTCACGCGCGGCCTGCAACGGCCAGGTGGTGCTGGGATCGGGCATCGTGGGCTCCAGAAATTCGGCCAGACTGGCCGAAATAGTACATCGCCTTGCGGCTGTCGGCCAGCCTGAAGCTGGCGCCGCCTCAAGCCAACGTGGCCTGCAGTCCATTCTCAAAATGCGCCCGCATCAGCCGGGTGGCCTCGGGCGCATTGCGCGTGCTGATGGCCACCATCACCGCCCGGTGCTCGGCCAGCGATTCGGCCAGCCGGCCTTGCTTGAACAGCGACAAGTGGCGGTTCAGCTTCATCACCTTGCGCAGGTCCAGCACGATCTGCGCGCGCCAGCGGTTGCCGGCCAGCGCCAGCAGCGTGACATGAAATTGCTCATTGGTGGCAAAAAACGCATCCCGCTGCCGCACCTGTTTTTCCAGCCGGTCGTGCAGCGTTTGCAGCTCGGCAATCTGCGCCGCCGTGCCGTGCTGGGCCACCTGGCCAGCCGCATCGCTCTCCAGCAAGGCCATCAGGTGGTAGACCTGGGCCACGTCGGTGGCCGACATCTCGGTCACGTAGGCGCCGCGCCGCAGCTTCATCGTCACCAGGCCTTCCACCGCCAGCACCTTCAGCGCCTCGCGCAGCGGCGTGCGGCTGATGCCGTACTCGGCGGCCAGCTTTTGCTCGTCGATCCAGGCGCCGGGCTCCAGCTCGCGGTTGAAGATCTGCTGGCGCAGCCGCTCTGCCACGTCCTGGTACAGGGCGCGGGGGGTCAGTGGGCGGCGCTCGGCCAGCGTGGCAGTGGCGGGCAAGTCAGGTTTCTCCGCAGTCGTCAGCTTGGTGTTGGATTTGAATTCATAATTATGCATCAGCTATCATGCGTCGGCGAGACGCCCCCCTTGCGCTGCCTGGCGCCCCGATGCGCCCCTTTTGAGGATAGAACCATGTCGCCAGCCCCTGAAAACCAGCCCGAATTTCAAGCCGCCACGCTGGCGCAGTGGGCTGGTGCAGCGGCCAAGTCCACCCCCGGGGGTGATGTGGCCGCCCTGAGCTGGCACACGCCCGAGGGCCTGGTCGTCAAGCCGCTGTACACCGCGGCCGACTTGGCCGGTCTGCCGCACACCGACACGCTGCCAGGCTTTGAGCCCTTCATCCGGGGCCCGCAGGCCACGATGTACGCGGTGCGGCCGTGGACCATCCGCCAGTACGCCGGCTTTTCCACCGCCGAAGAGAGCAATGCCCTCTACCGCAAGGCCTTGGCCGCCGGTGGCCAGGGTGTCAGCGTGGCGTTTGACCTGGCCACCCACCGCGGTTACGACAGCGACCACCCCCGGGTGACCGGCGATGTGGGCAAGGCCGGTGTGGCGATCGATTCGGTCGAGGACATGAAGATCCTGTTCGACCAGATCCCGTTGGACAAGGTCAGCGTCTCGATGACGATGAACGGCGCAGTGCTGCCGGTGTTGGCCGGTTATGTGGTGGCGGCCGAGGAGCAGGGCGTGGCGCAGGACAGCTTAAGCGGCACGATCCAGAACGACATCCTCAAAGAGTTCATGGTGCGCAACACCTACATCTACCCGCCCGCGCCCAGCATGCGCATCATCGGCGACATCATCGAGTACACGGCACGGAAGATGCCCAAGTTCAACTCGATCAGCATCTCGGGCTACCACATGCAGGAGGCGGGCGCGAATCAGGCGCTGGAGCTGGCACTCACCTTGGCCGACGGCAAGGAGTATGTAAAAACCGCGCTGGCCAAGGGCCTGGATGTGGATGGTTTTGCCGGGCGCCTGAGCTTTTTCTGGGCCATCGGCATGAATTTTTATCTGGAGATTGCCAAGATGCGCGCGGCCCGATTGCTGTGGTGTCGCATCATGAAAGGCTTTGATGCCAAGAGCCCCAAGAGCCTGATGCTGCGCACGCATTGCCAGACTTCCGGCTGGAGCCTGACCGAGCAAGACCCGTACAACAACGTGGTGCGCACCACGGTGGAGGCGATGGCCGCGGTGTTTGGCGGCACGCAAAGCCTGCACACCAACAGTTTTGATGAAGCCATCGCGCTGCCCACCGAGTTCTCTGCCCGCATCGCCCGCAACACCCAGTTGATCATCCAGGAAGAGACCCACATCGGCAGCGTGGTCGACCCCTGGGCCGGCTCGTACATGATGGAAAAGCTGACGCAAGACATGGCCGATGCCGCCTGGGCCATCATCGAGGAGGTCGAGGCCATGGGCGGCATGACCAAGGCGGTGGACTCGGGCTGGGCCAAGCTGAAGATCGAGGCCAGCGCGGCCGAGAAGCAGGCCCGCATCGACTCTGGTCGCGACGTGATCGTCGGTGTCAACAAGTACAAGCTGGC
>JANOBL010001067.1:0-4178 GCA_031411635.1 Betaproteobacteria bacterium | reverse complement strand
ATTCCAAGCTGACTGCACCCCGCTGATACCACCCCATGCCACCCTCCACCTTTGCCGATACCCGCTTGACGGCGCTGCACGAGTTGCAGCTCGGCCTGGTCAGGCACCTGCAGCAATGCCACCTGGCGCGCGGCCGCTGGTTTGGCACCGCGCTGTGGGCCGAGCGTGCCCATGCGCTGATGGCGCCGCGTTTTGTCACCACCGTGGTGGGCGCAGCGCTGCTGCTGGCGCTGTGCAGCGCCTGGGCATGACGGGGTGGCCGGTGCCATCGCGTCCGGACTTCCGGACCTGCCCGGTCTGCCGGGCCTGACACCGGCCGACGACGATCTGCAAGTGCTGCGCCGCAGCACCGGCCCGCTGGAGCCACCGGTGCGCGCAGTGCTGTTTGGCCAGGCCCGGTTTGAGCAGCACGGCCACAGCCTGGCGGCCACCCACCAGGTGATGCCGGCCGGCGCTGCCGGCGAACGGTTCTTCCCCCGCCTGGCCAACAACATCGCGGTGCTGCGCCAAGCCCGCACGATGCTGGAGCGCCGCGCCCGCGACGGCCTGCAGCTTGGCCCGGCCGCGCACTGGCTGCTGGACAACGCGGCCTTGCTGGACGAGCAGGCGCAGGTGGTGCGCAACGGCTTGCCACGCAGTTTTTTCAGGCTGCTGCCCCGGCTGCGGGATGAACCGCTGGCCGGCCTGCCGCGCATTTACGGCGTGGCCTGGGCCTGGGTGGCGCACACCGACAGCGGGCTGGACCTGGGCCTGCTGGAAGCCTATCTGCGGGCCTACCAACAAACCCGGGAGCTGACGCTGGCCGAGCTGTGGGCCCTGCCCACCGCGCTGCGGGTGGTGTTGCTGGAAAACCTGCGCCGGCTGGCCGAGCGCACCGCCGTCACCCAGGCCGCACGCGACGCCGCCCACCACTGGATAGACCAAGGTGACGAGCGGCGCCACCTGGCCGACCTGGCGGCGCCGGCCGCCGCGTTTGCCGCGCGTGGTGTGGCCTCGGCCTTCATGCTGCAGCTACAGCAGCGTGAGGACGAGCTGCCCGCCGCGCAGGCCCGCGAGCTGGCGCTGTGGCTGGCCCTACACGTGACAGACAGCACCGGCACGCTGGCCCGCCAGCAGGCCGAGGCCACCGAAGACCACCAAAGCATCCGCAATGCGGTGACCACGCTGCGGGCGCTGGACCGGGTCAACTGGCGCAAGATTTTTGCCAACACCCACGGCGCGATGCGCACGCTGACCCAGTTGCCGGTGTTTGCCGCCGAGCGCGAAGACACGCAAGACGACACGCTGCATGCGATCGAGCGCCTGGCGCGCCGCGCCGGCCTGGCCGAATCCAAAGTGGCCGACGCGCTGGTCGCGCTGGCCCAGTCCAGCCAGCACAGCAATGAGCCGTCGGCGGCACCGGCCTACTGGTGGCAAGGCGCCGGCTTGCCAGCCCTGCGCCAGGCACTGGGCCTGCCGGCACGCTGGTGGCGGGCGGCCGGTGCGCCGCGGCACCAGCGTGCCGCCACCACCGCCTACCTGGGCGCGCTGACGCTGCTGGTGGGTGCCAGCGTGGCCTGGCTGCTGCAGCACCAGGCGTTGCACGGCACGCCGCTGTGGCTGCTGCTGCTGACCGGCCTGCTGCTGCTGGGGCCGGTGAGTGAGGCGGTGGTGGCGGTGGTCAACCGCTTGATCAGTGAATCGGCGCGCCCGGCCCGGCTGCCCCGGCTGGCGCTGGCCGACGGCATCCCCGCGCAGCACCGGGTGATCGTCGTGATGCCGGTGATGTTGACCCGGCTGGCCGACATCAACCCGCTGTGCGCCCAGCTTGAACAGCACGCGATTGCCAACCCCGAAGCACAGGCCCAATTTGCGCTGCTCAGCGATTGGGCCGACGCCGATACGGCACAAACCAGCGACGACCAGGCGCTGCTGGACGCCGCCGCCGCCGCGCTGCGCACGCTGAACCACGGCCACCCGGTGCCGACCGGTGACGCGCCGCGCTTTTTGCTGCTGCACCGCGAGCGGCAGTGGTCGGACTCCGAGCAGCGCTGGATCGGTTGGGAGCGCAAACGCGGCAAGCTGGAGCAGCTTGTGCGTGCGCTCAGCGAGCCGGCCCACCGGCCGTTTTTGCCGCTCGCCGAGCTCAGCCAAACCGCGCCCGACACCCGCTACATCGTCACGCTGGATGCCGACACCGACATGCCACCCGGCCGGCTGCGCGATCTGGTGGGCCTGGCCGCGCACCCGCTCAACCTGCCGCGGGTGGACCCCGGCACACGCCGCGTGGTGGCCGGTTACGGCATCCTGCAGCCGCGGGTGCTGACACCGCTGCCGGCGCCCGAGACGGTAACCTGGTTCCACAGCCTGTTTTCCGGCCAATGCGGCATCGACCCGTACAGCGCCGCCAACTCCGAGCTGTACCAGGACGTGTTTGCCGAGGGCAGCTTCAGCGGCAAGGGTTTGCTCAATGTCGCGGCCTTTCATGCCACGCTGGTGAACCGGCTGCCCGAAGGCCAGGTGCTGAGCCACGACCTGCTGGAAGGCGCGATCGCCCGCTGCGCCGGCATCAGCGATGTCACGCTGGTGGAAGACGCACCGGTGCATGCCGATGTGGCCAACTCCCGCTTGCACCGCTGGACCCGGGGCGACTGGCAGTTGCTGCCATTTTTGTGGCCGTCTTTGTGGCCGCTCGCATGGCAGGCAAGCCGCTTTGACCTGCCAGCGATCAGCCGCTGGAAGATGCTGGACAACCTGCGCCGCTCCTTGGTGGCACCGGCAGCCTTGGGCCTGCTGCTGCTGGTGCTGGCCACCGGCGTGCTGCCGCTGGGCTGGGCGCTGGTGGTGGTGGCAGCGGCGTTTGCTGCCGGGCCACTGCTGGGCGCGGTGGCCGGCCTGGCACCCAGCCGCGACGACATCGCGCTGCTGCTGTTTTACCGCCGCGCCGGCGCCGATTTGCTGCGTGCCGCCGCGCTGGCGCTGTGGCATGGCGCGCAGTTGCTGCAGCTCGCCTTGCTGTATGGCGATGCCATCAGCCGGGCGCTGCACCGGCAGTGGGTGTCGCGCCGGGGCCTGCTGCAATGGACCACCGCCGCCGCCGCCCAGGCCGCGGTGCGCCAGGATTTGCCAGCGCTGCTGCGCCAGCACCGGCGTGTGCCCATGGTGGCGGGGGCACTGGGCGGCGTGCTGGCCGGCGCCGCCGCGCTGGGCGCACCGGTGCAAGCCGGCGCCGCCACGCTGCTGTTGCTGTTGTGGGCGGCGTCACCGGTGTGGACCTGGCTGGCCAGCCAACCCCGGCCGCTGCCGCAGCGCGAGCGGCTTGACCGCGATGCCCGCAACTGGCTGCACCACCTGGCACGCGACACCTGGCGCTATTACGAACACCATGTGGGCACCGAAGACCACCACCTGCCGCCCGACAACGTGCAGCACTCACCGCACATGATGGTGGCGCACCGCACATCGCCCACCAACATCGGCATGTATTTGTTGACGACTGCCTGCGCCCAGGCGCTGGGCTTCATCGGCCGGGACGAGCTGGCCCAGCGCCTGGCCAATACGCTGGAAACACTGGACAAGCTGCCACGCCACCACGGCCATTTCTACAACTGGTACGACACCCGCACGCTGGCGGTGCTGCAGCCGGCCTATGTGTCCACGGTGGACAGCGGCAACTGCTCGGGCCACTTGCTGGCCGTGGCCCGGGCCTGCGAGACGCTGGCGGCCCAGCCCGCCTCGGCCGCGCTGTCGCAGCGTGCGCTGGCGCTGTCGGCGCAACGGCTGGTGGCGCTGCGGCCGGTGCTGCAGGGTGTGCCCACGTTGCACACGCTGGCCCGGCTTTGTGATGCCGCCAACCCCTGGCCGGACGATCCAGGCAACGTGCTGATCCGGCGCCGCGAGGTGCAGCAAGCCCTGGTCGAGCTGGACAGCCTGCAGCTTGGCCGCACGATGGAGGCCGAGGGTGGCGGCGCGATGGCGATGCTGCACGATCACCTGGCGATGCTGGATTCCGCGCTGCGCGATCTGCAGCAAGACAGCGCCGCCTTGGCCGCCCGCCTGTTGAGTTTGGGCGCACGCTGCCGGGCGCTGGCGGTGGCGGCCGATTACAGGCTGCTGTACGACCCGGAGCGCCGGCTGCTGCACATCGGCTACCGGGTAGAAACCCAGCAGCTCGACAACAGTTATTACGATCTGCTGGC
>JANOBL010001066.1:0-1509 GCA_031411635.1 Betaproteobacteria bacterium | reverse complement strand
CATCCACCGGGCCGGCGTCAGGCGCCAGGTTGATCACCTGCAGGCTGGTCAGGCCGCTGGCCGGGTCTGCTGGCCACGCACCGGCCGCGCGCCATCGTGCACTTCGCCGCCGAAAGCCATGTGGACCGCAGCATCCACGGCCCCGGCGAAGTGCACGACGGCGCGCGGCCGGTGCGTGGCCAGCAGGCTGTCGACCAGGGCCCGGTCGGTGATGTCGCCATGCACGAAGGTATGCCGCGCTTCGCCCTGCAGCGGCGCCAGGTTGGCCCGGTTGCCGGCATAGGTGAGGGCGTCCAGGTTGACGATGGGCTCATCGCTGGACTGCAGCCAGTCCAGCACAAAGTTGCTGCCGATGAAGCCGGCGCCGCCGGTGACGAGAAGAGTCATTCGAATGTCCAGATGTGATGGGCGCAGCTCGCGGCAAGTGCGCCAGCGTTATCAAGCGGCCGCCGCGGATCCGGCTCTGCCGGGCCGCTGGCGGCGCCCCCTTGTGGGGGAGCGCCGAAGGCGCTGCGGGGGTGGGTCATTTCCTGCCATAGGTGTCTTCAAAGCGCACGATGTCATCCTCGCCCAGGTAGCTGCCCGATTGCACCTCGATGATCTCCAGCGGCACCTTGCCCGGGTTGGCCAGGCGATGCGTCTGGCCCAGCGGGATGTAGGTGCTCTGGTTTTCGGCCAGCAAAATCACCTTGTCGCCGTTGGTCACCTCGGCCGTGCCCGAGACCACGATCCAGTGCTCTGCGCGGTGGTGGTGCATCTGCAGGCTCAAGCTGGCGCCGGGCTTGACCATGATGCGCTTGACCTGGTGGCGCGGCCCGTGGTCGATGCTGTCGTACCAGCCCCAGGGCCGGTGCACCTTGCGGTGCAGCGTCTGCTCACCGCGTTGCTCGGCGCCGAGCTGGTTGACGATCAGTTTGACATCCTGGCTGCGCGCGCGGCTGGCCACCAGCACCGCGTCGGCGGTTTCGATCACCACCACGTTGTCCAGCCCCACGGTGCTGACCAGCCGGCTGGTGGCATGCACCAGCGTATTGCTGCTGTCCTTGACGATCACGTCGCCGACGCTGGCATTGCCCTGTGCATCCTTGGGCGCCACCTGCCAGACGGCCTCCCAGGCGCCCAGGTCGTTCCAGCCGGCGTCCAGCGCCACCATGCGGATGTCAAAAACACTGCCCGGGCATTTTTCCATCACCGCGTAGTCCACCGATTCACTGGGAACGGCGGCAAATTCGGCCTTGCCGGGGCGCACAAACTTGGCATCGGTGCTGCGTGCGGCCCAGGCCTTGCGGGTGGCGGTGGCGATGTCGGGCCGCCACAAATCCAGTGCCGCCATCCACACCGAGGCGCGCAGCACAAACATGCCGGCATTCCAGAAGTAACCACCCTCGGCCAGGTAGCGCTGCGCAGTGGCCAGGTCGGGCTTTTCGACAAACTGCGCCACGCGCGGTGTTTGCTCCCTCCCCCGGGCAGGGGGATGAGCCTGGACGGGCGACAGTCCCTGCGGACTGT
>JANOBL010001065.1:0-2141 GCA_031411635.1 Betaproteobacteria bacterium | reverse complement strand
CGCCAAGCTGGGCCGCCACACGGTGTACTGGGGCGAGTCGCTGCTGCTGGGTGGCCACATGCACAGCGTGGCCTATGCGCAGAATCCGCTGGACCTGCAGAAAGGCTTTGCCACGCCCGGCACCGAGGCCAAGGAGCTGTTCCGCCCGCTCAGCCAGTTGTCGGCCCAGGCCCAGTTGACCGACACGCTGTCGGTCGCGGCGCAGTACATGCTGCAGTGGGAATCGGCGCGCTACCCCGAGGGTGGCACCTACCTGGGCCCGGTGGACTTTGCCTTCAACGGCCCCGACCGGCAGTTTGCACCGGGCCTGGGCTTTGTTGCCCGGGCCGACGCGGCCGAGCCGCAGCAGCGCGGTGAGTGGGGCTTGTCGGCACGCTGGAGCCCGGCCTGGCTGGACGGCACGCTGGGCCTGTACTACCGGCGCTTTGCCGACAAGCTGCCGCAGACCTTCATCACCCAGGCGCCGCCGCTGGGCCCGGCGCGCTACAACCTGATCTATGCCGACAACGTCGAGCTGTTGGGCCTGAGCCTGGCCAAGAACGTGGGCGGCGTCAGCCTTGGCGCCGAGCTGTCGCAGCGCCGCAATACACCGCTTGCCAGCCAGGTGCTGGGCGTGTCGCTGGGCCTGCCCGACGCCGGCCAGACCAAGGGCCCACGCGGCGACACCTGGCATGCGCTGGTCAACCTGCTGGGCACGGTGTCCAAGACGGCCGCCTTCGACGCCGCCACCTGGGCGGCGGAGGTGCAGTGGTCGCGCTGGTCCAGGGTGCGCAGCGGCGAGAACCTGTTCAACGCGGTGGGTTACGCACCCTGCCTGGCCAACGGAGGCAGCCGCACCCGCGACTGGGACAAGTGGGATGGCTGCAGCACCAAGGACTATGCCGGCGTCGCTTTTGCCTTCACGCCGAGCTGGTTCCAGGTCTTGCCCGGCGTTGACCTGTCGGCGCCGATCACCTACGCCATCGGCGTCTCGGGCAACGCGGCCACCGTCTTCGGCGGCAACGAGGGCCTGGGCAACTACACCGTCGGCCTCTCGGCCGATGTGCAGCAGAAGTACCGCTTCGACCTGAAGTACGTCGACTACCTGGGCCGCTACCGCGACAACGGCACGGCCGTGACCACGCAGAACGGCTTCACCACTTTTCTGAAGGACCGGGGCTTCGTCAGCCTGACCTTTCGCACCACCTTCTGAGGAACCCGCCATGAACACCCGCATCACCCTGCTCGCCGCCGTCCTGGCCGCCACCGTCACCGCCCCCACGCTGGCCGCCCTCAGTGCCGACGAGGCCAAGGCCCTGGGCAGCACGCTGACGGCCGTCGGCGCCGACAAGTCGGCCAGCAAGGACGGCAACATCCCCGCCTACACCGGAGGCCTGACCACGGCGCCGGCCGGCTTCAAGCCTGGCGACGGCATGCGCCCCAATCCGTTTGCCAACGACAAGCCGCGTCTGTCCATCGACGGCAAGACCCTGGCCGCCAACGCCGCGTTGCTGACCGAGGGCACCAAGGCCTTGCTGCAGAAGTACCCCAGCTTCCGTGTCGATGTCTACCCCACGCACCGCAGCGTGGCCTTTCCGGCCTGGGTGGCCGACAACACCGCGAAGAACGCGGTACGCGCCAAGACCGGCAACGACGGCCGCTCGATAGAAGGCGCACATGCCGGCTTTCCGTTCCCGATCCCCAAGACCGGTTACGAGGCGATGTGGAACCACCTGGTGCGCTTCAACGGCCCGGCTTATGAATCCAGGTACCGCAACCTGACGGTGGATGCCAGCGGCCGCACCACGCTGGCCACCGAAGGCATCAGCAACCAGGAGTACCCGTACTGGGACAACAGCAAGACCAGTGCCGACACCTACTGGAAGATCAAGCTGACCTACACCGGCCCGGCGCGCCGTGCCGGCGAGGCGCTGATGATCATCGACCCGCTGGACATCGGCAGCAAGGACCGACGCGCCTGGACTTATCTGCCCGGCCAGCGCCGCGTCAAGGTGGCACCCGACCTGGGCCACGACACGCCCAACCCCGGCACCGCCGGTGGCAATACCTTCGACGACATCTTTTTGTTCAACGGCGCGATGGACCGCTTCGACTTCAAGCTGGTGGGCAAGAAGGAGATGATCGTGCCCTACAACACCTAT
>JANOBL010001064.1:0-2581 GCA_031411635.1 Betaproteobacteria bacterium | reverse complement strand
TGCGGCGCCTCGGCCGCGCTGGCGCTGTCGGCCGCGCTGCCGGCGCATGCGGGCAAGGAGCGCGCCACGCTGTTCACCGTGATCGGCGTCTCGGCGCTGTCTACTTTTGCGATGGTGGCCTACCCGATGATCGTCAAGGCGCTGGGGCTGGACCCACAACACGCCGGCATCTTTCTGGGTGGCACCATCCACGATGTGGCCCAGGTGGTGGGTGCCGGCTACAGCCTGTCGCCCGAGACCGGCGACGCGGCAACGCTGGTCAAGCTGCTGCGGGTGGCGATGCTGCTGCCGGTGATCATGGTGGCGGCGCTGATCACCCGTGCGCGCAGCAAGGGCCAAGGCGGCAGCGGCCCGCGCCCACCGCTGCTGCCGGGCTTTGCGGTCGGCTTTGCGCTGCTGGTGGTGGTCAACAGCACAGGTTGGGTGCCCAAGGCCGTGCAAGCCCTGGGCAACGATGCATCGCGCTGGTGCCTGGTGGCGGCAATCGCCGGCATCGGCATGAAGACCCAGTTGAAAGACCTGGCCAGCGTCGGCTTCAAGCCGGTGGCGCTGATGATCGGCGAGACGGTTTTTCTCGCCGCGTTGGTGCTGGTATTGATGCGCTGGATCACTTGAACCACCCCACACGGAGAACCTTTCATGACTTCAGTTGACCGACGCCGCCTGCTGGTGGTGGCATCGTTGGCAGCGCTGCTGCCACCCACGGCCCGCGCGCAAGCCTTTCCGAGCAAGCCGCTGCGGGTCATCGCCGCCGGGCCGGCGGGTGCCACGGCCGATCTGATCGCCCGGCTGGTGACCGAGCCGATGACCAAGGCGCTGGGCCAGACCGCCATCGTCGACCCCAAGCCCGGTGCCGCAGGCGCCATCGCGGTGGGCGATCTGGTGCAGTCGCCGCACGACGGCCACACTCTATTGGTGGGCGTGAACTCGCTGGTCAGCGAGATCCCGCACATCGTCAAGCTCAAGCTGGACATGGGCAAGGAGCTGCGCCCGGTGGCCGAGCTGGCGCGCGGTGGCCTGGTGCTGGTGGCCCACCCCGGCTTTCCGGCCAAAAACCTGGTCGAGCTGGTGGCCTACGCCAAGGCCAACCCGGGCAAGCTCAACGTGGCCTCGTACAGCGCCGGCACGCTCAGCCATGTGCTGGGCCTGCTGCTGAACCAGGCCGCCGGTATAGACCTCGCCCACGTCGGCTACAAAGGCTCGACGCCCGCGCTGACCGACGTGATGGGCAACCATGTGCCGCTGATGTTCGACGGCATCGGCACCTCGCTGCCGCTGATCCGTGCCGGCAAGTTGAAGGCCTTCGCGGTCAGCACGCACCTGCGATCACCGGTGCTGCCCGACGTGCCCACCTTCACCGAGCTGGGCTACCCCAAGCTGGAGGCCCTGGCCTGGATGGGCCTGTGGTGCGCGCCAGACGTGCCGGCGGCCGCGCAGGCCCGCGTGCGTGAATCGGTGTTGGGCGTGCTCAAGCTGCCGGCCGTGCGCGAGCGACTGCTGGAGCTGGGTTTTGAGGTGGGCACGCCGCGCAGCCCGGACGAGATGGCGGCTGGCCTGAAGGCCGACTACGAGCGCGTGGGCGCGGTGCTGCAGTCCATCGGCTTCAAGCCAGAGTAGCTTTCGCGGCTGGTCTTGCGGCGGCCTCGGCCCAGCCGCGGCGGTGCACTGCGACGGTCTTGAAGGCCGGTGAGTTGCGGGGATTCAGCGCGAACGGCTGCTCACCGAAACCTTGGCGTTTTGCGTGCAGCGCAGGCATGGCGGAGCGGCCCGACTTGAAGTCGGCCATACCTGAAAAGGCGTTGTGGGTTCGAGTCCTGCTGTCTCCGCCAATACGCGAAGCCGCATCATTGCGCTGGCCGCGCCGCAGCGATGCACGCATGAGCCCACGGCTGATACAGACTGATGTTGGCTAAACCAAGGGCCAAGGGCACGCCGATTCTTCGATGTCGGCAACCTGCGCGGGACCGGGCACTGACCGACCAAGACGGGTGCTCAACACCCGACCTTGAGCTGCCATTGGCGTCAAGGGATACCGGACATTCAAACCTCGACCGCGCAGCGGCGTCAGTACAGGAGGCCAGTATTGCCCACCAGGCGGCAGGTCTGGCAACATGTAGATATGGATCGCAGCCGCCGGATGCTGTCGAAAACACGTTGGACTAAACCGCTGAAGCGGTGGTGGCGTTTGCCCGCAGTGTTGATATCGTGGCGTCGCGAATCAGGGGTGGCATGCGATGCGGTCAACGCCAACATCTCGAGACGAGTCGGGCGCGGATTTTCAAGGGATCACCCTCCCTCATGGACGAACGAAGTGCAGATCTGTGTATCAAGCCCCGGAACCGCGAGAGAGCGACGCTCCGTCCTCGTGGCGGCCGCTCTGTCGGCGGTCTGGCGTGGCCCGGAAAGCAGGCGTGTGGTTGCGGGGCGAGGCCAGTGAATTTCACGATGTGAGTTGAACCTTACATTCCCCAAGGGGTGGTAGAGCACCGGGTACATGCACAGTCATGCAGCTTGTCAAACCCGCCGCGCGCAACCACCGTGGCAGCGGTTCAGTCCAACACGGTTTATCTGCCGCAGGAGG
>JANOBL010001063.1:0-2896 GCA_031411635.1 Betaproteobacteria bacterium | reverse complement strand
CAGCACGCCCCAGGCCGTGATGCAAACCTCGCTGGCATAGGCGCCTTCACCGGCAAAACACGCCTTGGCACTGCCACCGCGAATGGCCTCCCATACCTCGCTGGTGGGGCCCTTGGGTTTGCCGTCAAGAATCTCGCTGATGGTGAAGCCGTTGCCAATGCCCTGCAATACCCGCAGCGCATCGAAGAAGTTGCTCTTGCCGCTGGCATTGGTGCCGATGAACAGGTTCATCGTGCCCAGCCGCAGGTCTACCTTCTTCAAGCTCTTGAAGTTCTCGACGACGATGCGTTCGAGCATGATGTTGGTCCTCAGTCAGCCGGCAAGGTGATCACCCGCAAGCCCTCGTTGCCGCGTGGGTCGATCACCTTCACGGCCCACCCGCCAGGGTTGTCCGGCTTGCAGTTTGGGTGGCCGGGCAAAGGGCAGGCTCTCGAAGCCGGTCAGCTCGTCGAACCGGCTTTCATCCACCACACCCTTGTCGCCCAGCGCGCGGGCCAGCTTGTCCCACTTCTTGCGGTCTGGGAAAAACGCCTGGCAGATGCAGAAGCAGCGGCCGTCGTAATCGGTGTCCACAAACCAGGCGGCGATGCGGTCGCGGCTGGTGGTGTGCAGCGCATTGTTCACCGGGTCGTACACATCCATGCCCTGCATTTCCAGCGTCCACTGGCCGTCTGCCTGGCGCTTTGGCGGGGCCACCCGCGGCGCCGAAAACACCATGAACAACTGGCTGCCGGGCTGGGTCTTGAGCAACTCGCCCATCGCCACATCGGGCCGGATCAGCGCCATGTGCAGCAGCAGGCGCGGGTGGCTGGCCTCGTCGATCACGGCCTGCGCCGACGCATCAAAACCGAAGCCTGCAAACACCACCTCGTCGTAGCCTGAGCGGTTGGCGCTGCGCACCGTGTCCTCCACCTGCCAGGCGGTGATGTTGCCCACCTCGGGGCCGATGGAAATGGCCACGCGCTTGTCCTGTTCGCTCAGCCAAACACCTTCGGCATGGATCATCCCGGGTGAGCTGCAGGGCTCCAGCCGGTCAAAGTGCCGACAGCGGTTGTTGGCAAAGTCCACCCCGGCGGCCTTCAGCAAGCGCAGCATCTTGTCCAGGTGCGCCTCGGCGTTGACGCTGGCAATGGCGCCCGGTGCGTTGCCGGCCTCGTCTGGCCCGTTGCCAAAGCTGTCCAGCTTGTCGGGGGCTCCGCCGATAGGCGCGTCGCTTGCCGTGCCGGGCCCTTGCTCCATCGCAATCACGCCCTCCATCGTGAACGGGCCGGCCACCCGCACCACGCCGGCCACGGTCTCGGGCTGGTCCACCAGTTCTTCCACATCGGCGTTGGCGGCAATGCAGGCATTCACCGCGTCCATCTTGGCGCGCCAGGCGGCGCGGTAGGCAGTCAGCGCCTCGGCCAGTGCGGCGGGCCAGTCGGTATCGACATCAAATGGCACTTGCCAGGGCTGCCATGCCCCCGCCGGGATGGCGGTGCGGTAGGCCGTCGCCTGTTTGCCAGTCAGCGCCTTCAGCGGCTTTGCAGGATTGGCCTCGGTGATGGCGGCCGGGTGGGTGCCGGGCAGCAGCCAGCGGCGCTGGTCGGCATCGGTCACCGCGCTGGCGCCGTCTTCACGGTGCTTGCGCATCAGCTTGGCGGCCAGCTTTTGCTTCAGGGCCGGGGTGGCGGTTTTCAGCGCGGTGTTCAGTGCCGCCAGCCGCTCGTCGAGCAGCGGTTGGTGCCTGGCAAAGATGGCGTCCAGCGCGGTGTTGCGGGCGATGCTCTTGAGCGTGATATGCGGCACCGATTTGCACTGGAAGGTGCGCGGCTCGGTGCCGCCGTTGCGCAACCAGGCGCCGCGTGGGTTGCGCGCCAGGTCGTCCGGGTTGAGCGGGCGCAGCTTGAAGTGCTCGAAGCTGGCGGTCATCAGCCGCTGCTTGGCCAGCGCCAGTGCCACCCGGCTGGTATCGCAGGTGATCCAGCGGCGGCCCCATTTTTCAGAAACCAGCGCCGTCGTACCGCTGCCGCAGGTGGGGTCAAGGACCAAATCACCAGGATCGGTCGTCATCAGGACACAACGCTCTATAACCTTGGTGCCCGTCTGAACAACGTAGACCTTTGATTCAGTAAAGCTGCCCGTGCTGGTGTCGGTCCACATATTGCCAATCGGCTTCACTGGAAAATCAGCTATCAAGCGCTTGTAGCGCAGCGTTTCACCCGTTACGCCCAATCTGTTTGCTTTCTCCAGCCGCTTTAGCCCGACCTCATCACTCTTGAATGTTCCCTTGGTAACCGGGAAGTCTGTCCCGTTAAGTCGAAAAGACTTGAGATCCCCTTCCCCGGCCGGGCGTGACGAGGTGATGTTGTCAAGGGAAAAGAGTCTTGAATGCCGAAGCATCTGCTCCTGGTTCTCAGCATGTGTCGCACCAAGCGTCAGTTCGTGCCCATCAGGAAATTCCAGGTATTTGTATATGTTGTCCGGATCCGCATCCTTGTCGGCATACACCGGCCGAAACCGCACTTTTGGGCGATCACGCGCATACCAAACAAGGAAATCATCAACGCTGGCAAGCAAATCCCCTGAACCGGTGGTCGTGGTCTTGAATGAAATGACGGAAACAAAGTTTTCGGCGCCAAACACCTCGTCCATCATCATCCGAACCCGGTGCAAATTCTCATCCGAAATCTGCACAAAGATGCTGCCGCTGTCGGTCAACAACTCCCGCGCCATTGCCAGCCTATCCCGCAGATAGGCCAGATACGAATGAATGCCCAGCGTCCAGGTATCCCGGTAGGCCTTGACCATCTCGGGTTCGCGGGTCAGGTCTTGCACCTTGTCCTTGACATCGCGCTGGCCCAGTTGCGGCTGAAAATTGCTCTTGAAGCTGATGCCGTAAGGCGGGTCCAGATAA
>JANOBL010001062.1:0-3459 GCA_031411635.1 Betaproteobacteria bacterium | reverse complement strand
GGTCCGCATCACCGGCAGCACCGCCGTGCTTTGCCGGCCATGGCCGCGCGAGATCACGCCCGGCGTCCAGCCCTGCTGGCGCAACAAGTCCACCAGCAGCATCACGGCCGGGGTTTTGCCGGCGCCGCCCGCCACCAGGTTGCCCACCACCAACACCGGCACCGGCGCATGCTGCACCTGGCGCAGGCCCAGCCAATAAGTGGCGGCGTGCAGCCCGGCCAGCGCGGCATAAACCCATGACAGCGGCTGCAGCAAGCGGGCACCCAGGCTGGGTGCGGGGCCGGGCCACTGGGCTGTCACCCAGCGGGCCAGGTGCTGGCCCAGGCCCAGCGCGGCCGCGCCGCTGCGGCGCACCATCGGCGCGTCAGCGGCTGCCGCCGGCAGCACCCGGCTGCTGGGTGGCGAAGGTCAAGCGCGGCAGGCCGGCGCGGCGCGCTGCGTCCATCACGTTGATCACCGCTTGGTGCGGCGTCAGCGCGTCGGCCGAGACGATCACCACGGCGGTGCCACCATTGCTGCCGGCTGCGCGCTGCAGCGCGGCGGTGAGTTGCTCGATGCTGCCGCCGTCCAGCGCGCTGCGGTTGACTGCATACCGCCCATCGCCGGTGATGCTGACCAGGACCTCGGCCGGCCGCTCTTTGAGCTTTTCGGCGTCGGCCGTGGGCAGGTTGATCTGCAGCTCGGAATAACGGCTGTAGGTGGTGGACAGCATCAGGAAGATCAGCACCACCAGCAGCACGTCGATGAACGGGATCAGGTTGATCTCCGGCTCTTCGGTGCTGCGGCGGCGAAAGTTCATGGCGCTGGGGCTGGGTGTTCAGCGTGGTGCGGCGGCGTGGCGCACCGCATGGCGCATCAAATGCGGCAGCAAGCGCTCGGCGCCTTGCTCCAGCGTGTGCAGATGCTGGTCCACCCGGCCTCGAAAATAGCGGTAGAACATCAGCGCCGGGATCGCGATGATCAGCCCGAACGCGGTGTTGTACAGCGCCACCGAGATGCCATGCGCCAGCGCCGCCGGGTTGTTGGCCCCGGTGGGCGCTTGCGAGCCAAAGATCTCGATCATGCCCACCACCGTGCCCAGCAGGCCCAGCAGCGGTGCCGCCGACGCAATGGTGCCCAGCGTATTCAGGTAGCGCTCAAGCTGCTGCGCGGCGCTGCGGCCGGCGCTTTCAAACACCAGGCGCAGCGAGCGCTCGGTGATGCGCGGCTCGACGATCACCGCACGCAGCCCGGCCGCCAGCACCTGGCCCAGCGCCGAGTTGTCGGCCAGCTTGTTGACCACCTCCATCGCCGGCAAGTGGTGGCGGCTGACGGCCAGCACCTCGTCGATCAGCGAGGCCGGTGCGATGCGCTGCACACGCAGGCTCATCAGGCGCTCGATCACCAGCGCCAAACCCACCACCGAACACAAAATCAACGGCCAGATCGGCCAACCGGCGGCTTGTATGATCGACAGCAACGAGGGCCTCTGCGGGTTGGGTGGACGGGTCGGATCGGCGGGTTGGACCTGGCCATGGCGCACACCACCTTGTGCGCTTGCCAACCCGGGATTATGGCCCCGCTGCTGCGCCCCTTCGGGCCCCAGGCTGCGCTGCCGCAAGGCTTGGCAACGATAGTGTGGGATCGGCGCCCGACAATCCACCGCAACGGTGGATAAACCTGTGGGTAAGCGGTGGTGGTCGGGTCAAAAACCACGCTTTTTGGCGCTCTGGCTTGATTTGCCCGATTTTTAAGCGGCTGTTTTTCGTTAAAAATCAACAACTTGCACCGATGCGACAGTTCTGTGACAGTGTTTTGACGGCGCTTTGCCAAGCCGCTGCGGCCGATGGGTTTTTGGGCCCGGCAGCGCCGCTGCCGGCTGCGGCGCAACCCGGTAACCGGCCTTGAGCGACGCCTTCAGCCCGGCACCGGCGGCACGTGCCTGGGGCGTGGCCGCGCTGCTGCTGGCGGTGGCCGATGCACTGGCCGCCAGGCTGGGCGCGGTGACGGTGCGCGGCGAGATCTCTGGCTTTACCCGCGCCGCCAGTGGGCACTGCTACTTCACGCTGAAGGACAGCGATGGCCAGGCGGCGCAGCTTCGCTGTGCGATGTTCAAGCGCGCGGCGGGCTTGCTGGATTTTCGGCCGGCCGATGGCCAGCAAGTGGAGTTGCGTGGCCGCATCACGGTGTACGAATCGCGCGGTGAGCTGCAGTGCGTGGTCGAGGCGCTGCAGCGGCTGGGTGCGGGCTCACTTTACGAGCTGTTTTTGCGGCTGAAGGCCAGGCTGGAGGCAGCCGGCTTGTTTGATGCCACACGCAAGCGGCCGCTGCCCGCGATGCCGCTCACGCTGGGCATCGTCACTTCGCTGGGCGCGGCGGCACTGCACGATGTGCTGACCACCATCGCGCGCCGTGCGCCGCAGCTTCGGGTGCTGGTCTACCCCAGCCTGGTGCAGGGCAGCGGGGCGCCGGCCCAGTTGGTGGCGGCGATCACGCTGGCCAGCCAGCGCGCCGAGGTGGATGTGTTGATCGTCTGCCGCGGTGGTGGCTCGTTGGAGGATTTGTGGGCCTTCAACGACGAGGCCGTGGTGCGCGCCATCGTGGCTTGTGCGATGCCGGTGGTATGCGGCATCGGCCATGAAACCGATGTCACGCTGGCCGATCTGGCGGCCGATCTGCGCGCGCCCACACCCACCGCTGCCGCCGAGCTGGCCGCCCCGCTGCGCAGTGAGTTGCTGGCCCGGCTGCAGGCGCTGCAACAAGGCCTGCGCCGGGCGGTGCAGCGCCGGCTTGAGCAGCAAGCGCAGCGGTTGGACCGGCTGGGCCTGCAGATTGGCCGGCCGGTGCGCTTGCTGGCACAGCAATCGGCGCGGCTGCAGGCTTTGGCCGGCCGGCGGCAACAGGCACTGCAGCAAGCGCTGGACAGCCGGCAGCGCCGCATCGACGACCTGGGCCGGCGCTTGGCCGGGGCCTTGCAACACCAGCAGCGGCTGGCGGCCGAGCCGCTGGCCCGGTTGGGGCTGCGGCTGGCGGCCAACGATCCGCAGCGGGTTCTGGCCCGGGGTTATGCCTGGCTGGCCGATGGCAACGGCCGGCCGGTCACGCAGGCGGCGGGGCTGCAGCCAGGCAGCGCGTTGACAGCGCAGTGGGCCGATGGCCGCGCTGCGGTGTTGGTGCAGCAGGTGTGGCTGGGCCCACCCGAGCCGGTCTGAGCCCACACGGCCCGGTCTTGGGCGTACGCTGCGCAGGGCCAGCCGCGCTGCCTACAATCTGTTGTTCAGGTTTTGCCGCTGGTCCGCGCTGGTCACGTTTCCAGCTTTGCCCTGATTTCCACCTTCATTTCACCAACCCAGGCGCCACCTGCGCGCCGCTGCCGCAAGGATCCTTCCCCATGAGCTATACCCTGCCCGCACTGCCGTATGCCACCAATGCGCTGATGCCGCACCTCTCGCCCGAGA
Organism: Betaproteobacteria bacterium; assembly: GCA_031411635.1. Lineage (GTDB taxonomy): Bacteria > Pseudomonadota > Gammaproteobacteria > Burkholderiales > Burkholderiaceae_C > Pseudaquabacterium. The sequence goes on along the minus strand of JANOBL010001062.1, from coordinate 22 downwards.
CCTTTGAGTTTCACTACGGCAA
>JANOBL010001061.1:0-1620 GCA_031411635.1 Betaproteobacteria bacterium | reverse complement strand
GGAAGTACTGGTCGATGTTTTTTTCCACCTCGGACAACGACGAGCGCAGCTCTTGCACCACGCTGCCCATGGTCTGGCGGTCGGAGACGCGGCGGTACAGCTCCTCCATCCACAACTCCAGCGTGCCGGGGTCGCGCGCCTGGCGCACCGCGTCGATGCGCTGGGCCAGCCGGTGCACGCGGGGCGCGCCGTCGGGATGGTCAAAATCGCCGTCGTCGATCGAGGCTTCCAGGTACAGCAGCGCGGTGGCCACTTCCATCGCCAGCTCGGCCGGCGGCTCAACCCCTTGCGCCGTGGTGTGCGCCACCGCCACCTGCAAGGCCCGGCCCAGCACACCGCCGTCGGGATAAAGCCGGGCCAAAGAATCGGCCACCAGCGAAAATTGCTCGGACAGACCGCCCAGCCGCGCCACATCGCCGCCGGCCACCGACGACCACACTTCCTTGGCCGCCACCACCCGCTTGCGGGCTTGCGCCACCCAGGCCGGATCAAACCGGCCCAGCCTTGATTTTTCAAACTCCACCGGCACCGTGCCGGCCAGGTCGTAACCCCGGTACACCGAGGCAAGCCAGGGCCCGACCGGGGCATCGTCACGCGGCGCGGCCATCGCGCAGAAAAACAGCAGGTCGATCGCCAACCGCTCCGATGGCGCGGCCAGCTCACCGGCGCGCAACTGCGCCAGCAGCTTGGAGCCCACCCGCTTGCCGTAGTTGTCCAACTGCAGCAGGCCATCGGCCTGGGCCTCAAAGAACCCGGCCGCAAGTTGCCACAAGGTGGCCAGGCGGCTGTGCGGTGCACCCACCACCTGGGCTGCGCTGTAGGCCGAACCACCGGCTGCCGCCAGCGCCGCCGCTTGGGCGCCCCCGGCCAGGCCGGCAAACACCTCGCTCATGCGCGCGGCCACGCTGGGCGGCGCACCACGCATCAGCGCCAGCAGGTCGGCTTCGATCTGGTTGGTGGTTTCTTCGTCGGGGTGGCGCATGACCACCTCAACGTCCAGGTCCAGCTCACGCCAGGACCAGTCCACCGTCCACAAATCGGCCGGATGGGCGCGCGTGGCGCCAGCCAGCTCTTGCAGCGCCCGGTACTGCGGAAACAAGGCCAAGGTGGACACCGGCTTGCCGGCAAGCTGGCGGGCGATGAACTCGAGCAGCGCAAACGAGCCGCGCTCTATCGTGTCCACCGCTGCCGTGGTGATCAGCTTGGGCCGGGCACTGAGCCGCAGCACCGCTGCCTCGGCCGCGCGCAACACCTCGGCCGCACGGCCCAGGCCCACCAGCTCCAGCACACCCACACTCTGGTGCAACTGGCTGCGCGCCTGGCGCAGCACCGACGGGTCCACGGTGTCGAGGTCAGACGCCTGCTCTTGCTCTTTCAGGTAGCGCCGCAGGGCTTTGTTGGCGGTTTCCAGCGATCGCCGCAACTCGTCCTGCACCCAGGACAGCGCGCTGAGGTGGTCTTGCGTGCCGGGATCGACGATCGCCATGGGGGGTTTGCCGGGAAGGTTTGCCGGAAAGACGGTGACGATCAAACGATCTTGAACCGCGACACCGATTGCCGCAGCTCCTCGGCGGTGCGGGTCAGCTCGCGCACCATCTGCGCGGTGGAGCGCGTGCCCTC
>JANOBL010001060.1:0-1825 GCA_031411635.1 Betaproteobacteria bacterium | reverse complement strand
CTCAGCCTCGGGCTCGGCCGGGCAGCACAACAGGCGCACATTGCGGCTTGCCAGTTCGGCCTCCAGGGCCTGCATGGCGGCCGGGCTGGCGCGGTCAGCGTCGGGCATGAACAGCCACAAGTCCCAATGGCCATATCGATCCGCCAACTCACCCGCAACCGCACGGCGCGCGTGGTCGTAGCCGCCCAGCCAGGGATTGGTCAAGACCGTGACCACCGCGCGTGGCCTGCCAGCGTCGGCCATGATGGCCTGCACCAGGGGCTTCAGGATGTAGCCGTTGTGGGTGGGGTCCTCCGGTATGACCAGCACCTTGAAGCTCACAACGCAGACTCCAGCCAACCCTCCGCGAACAAGTCCGAGATGGGTTGCTTCTGCACCACTTCCATGAAGTGCGGCACCTCCGGCAGAGAGCAGATTCTGGATTCGCCAGTGTCTTCGTCGCGCCGGCAAAAGAAGGTGGTGGCGTATTCGGCGCGTGACAGCCAGGCCAGAACGATCGGTGAATGCGTGGTGGCCATGATCTGGGTGCTGCCCTGCGCAGCTTGGCTGCGCAGCAGTTCCACCAAAAGGCGCACGCGGTTCGCGTGGATGCCGTTTTCGATCTCCTCGATCATCATCACGCCCGGCATGTCGGGTTGGAAGAAGGCGGCCGTGATGGCAGCAAAACGCAGTGTGCCGTCGCTCAGCACCGGTGCCGGATAGGTGCGGCCACCTTCCACCAACATGAACATTGGTTCGCCCACCGCACCGGCCAGCGTGCCCACATCGTCCACCTCGGTCGGGCGCAATTGCTTCAACCACGACAGGTAGGCGCCATGGGCCTCGGGGTCTCTGGCAATGGCCCGGATCAGTGCGGCAAAGTTCTCACCGCGCTCACCCATGCGGCCAATCTGGTGCGCCTGCGAGTAGCCGCGCAGCACTTGCGGCGCCGGGTCAAGGCGCTGCACGTTGGCCAGCACGCGGGCCACTTCAACCGCTGCTTCGGCATGGGCCTTCTTCACAGCCGAATCGCCGTTGCGGCGCGCCAACTGCGTCAGCACCGGCCGATTGGGCTCAAAAGCCAGGTGCGGCGGATTGCCCTTGCCACCTTTGTAGTAGCGCACTTTCAGTACAGGGTCTCCCAAAGCACCCCGTGCGGCGGGGTCCGAATCGTAGATGTCGCCCTGAACTTTCAGCTTCTCTCGGGTGACCTTGCCCGTCTCGGGTGAAAAGGCCACCATGAATTCCCACCCTGAACGCGGCTTGTCGGGCAGCACGCCCCAGGCCGTGATGCAAACCTCGCTGGCATAGGCGCCTTCACCGGCAAAACACGCCTTGGCACTGCCACCGCGAATGGCCTCCCAGACCTCGCTGGTGGGCCCCTTGGGCTTGCCGTCAAGAATCTCGCTGATGGTGAAGCCGTTGCCAATGCCCTGCAACACCCGCAGTGCATCGAAGAAGTTGCTCTTGCCGCTGGCATTGGTGCCGATGAACAGGTTCATCGCGCCCAGCCGCAGGTCCACCTTCTTCAGGCTCTTGAAGTTCTCGATGACGATGCGTTCGAGCATGGTGATGACCCTCAGTCAGCCGGCAATGTGATCACCCGCAGCCCCTCGTTGCCGCGTGGGTCGATCACCTTCACGCCCACCCGCCACGGTTGTCCGGCTGGCAACTTGGGCGGCCGGGCAAAGGGCAGGCTCTCGAAGCCGGTCAGCTCGTCGAACCGGCTTTCGTCCACCACACCCTTGTCGCCCAGCGCACGGGCCAGCTTGTCCCATTTCTTGCGGTCAGGGAAAAACGCCTGGCAGATGCAGAAGCAGCGGCCGTCATAGTCGGTGTCCACAAA
>JANOBL010001059.1:0-3729 GCA_031411635.1 Betaproteobacteria bacterium | reverse complement strand
TCGCTGATCGCCGCCATTGGAATTGAGGGTTCTGCTACCGGAAGGGGGCGGGGAAGCTGCGCCGGGATCAGGCGATCTTGAAGCGCGAGACCGACTGCCGCAGTTCCTCGGCCGTGCGCGAGAGTTCGCGCACCATGTGGGCGGTCGAACGCGTGCCCTCTCCGGTCTGGGCGGTGACGTTGAAGATGTGCTGGATATTGCTGGCCACCACATTGGCCGACTCGGCCTCGCTCAGGGCCTGGGCCGAGATGCTTTCGATCAGCTCGGCAAGCCGGCGTGTCACCCGGTCGATGTCGCCCAGCGCCGAGCCGGCCACGTCCGACAGCCTGGCGCCGTCGACCACACCCTGGGTGGAGCGGGCCATCGCGGCCACCGCGTCCTGGGTGTCGGTCTGGATGGTCTTGACCAGCGCCGAGATCTGGCGCGTGGCATCGGCGGAACGCTCGGCCAGGCGCTGCACTTCTTCGGCCACCACCGAGAAGCCCCGCCCGGCCTCGCCGGCCGACGCGGCCTGGATCGCGGCATTCAGCGCCAGCACATTGGTCTGCTCGGTGATGTCGGAGATCAGCTCGGTGATCTCGCCGATCTCTTGCGACGATTCACCCAGCCGCTTGATGCGCTTGGAAGTTTCTTGAATCTGGTCGCGCATCAGGTTCATGCCGCCGATCGAGTTTTGCACCGCGGTCAGGCCAGACTCGGCCGCCACCAGCGATTGGCGCGCCACCTGGGCCGATTGCTGCGCCTGGGCCGACACATCGTTGATGCGCGCTGCCATCTTCAGCACCGAATCGCCGGTTTCGCGGATCTCGCGCAATTGCTCGTCGGACGCGGCCAGCAGATCGACCGACGTGGTCTCAACCTGGCTGGTGGTGTCGGTCACCCGGCCGGCGGTGTCTTGCACCACCGCCACCAGCGAGCGCAACTCTTCCACCGTGTAGTTGACCGAGTCGGCAATCGCGCCGGTGATGTCTTCGGTGACGGTGGCCTGCTGCGTCAAATCGCCTTCGGCCACCGTCTGCAGCTCGTTCATCAAGCGAAGAATAGCGGCCTGGTTGGCATCGTTGACCCGCTTGGCCTCTTGCTCCTGGCGCTCGGCCTCGGTGCGCTGCGATTCGGCCAGCCCGGCGCGCTGCGCCTGGTCGGTGACGTACAGCTTCAAAAAGCCCCAGCCACCGGCCACCACCAGGCCCAGCGCCAACAGCATGGCCAAGCCATGCACCAGGCGGAAACCGCCCTCGGTGGTCAGCAAATCCTGCACCGATTGCAGGCCTTTGCGCAGCGGCTCGCTGTCGGTCACCACCGCCACCTGGGCATCGCGGGCGCTGACCAGGCCTTGCAGATTGCCCAGGATTGCGCTGGCCTGGGTGCGGGTTTGCTCGTACTGCGCCAGCAGGCCTTGCAGCTTTTCCTTGATCGCCGGATCCTTGGTGCCGGGCAGGCGCAACTCGGTATTGCCGTTGATCATCCCTTCGGTGATCTCGCGGAAGGTGTTCAGGTCTTTGCCGAGCAAAAACACCGCCTCGCTGCTGACACCCTCCATCGTCAGGAACTCATTGGCACTCTTGCCGATGCGCTGCGTCAGCATCACAAGCTGGCCGGCCTGCGACAGCTCGTTGGCCGACGCGCCCTGCTGCAGCTTCATCGACGACACGGTCTCGGCCGATTCCAGCAACTCGGACGCCTGGTTGTTGATCGTGCGCAAGGCCTGGCCCACCTGGGTCAGGGTTTTTTGCTGGGCCAGCACCGTGGTGGCGCTTTTTTCGGCCCGGTCGATTAGCGGCATCAACGGGTCCAGCAAAACCTGGGCATCGGCTGGCGCGGCGGCAATGCCGGCGCTGCCATCCTTCAACGCCCGGGTGTTGGCGGCCAGCACGCTGGCGGCCTCTTTGACCTCGGCAAACGACGCGGCATTGCCGGCCATCGCCTGTGTCACCGCCTTGGCCAGGCGTTGCGACTGCATCTGCGCCTGGCCGGTGGCACCCACCTGGGTGGCATTGCGGCTGGCGGCGGTGAGCGCCAGCACGGTGGCAAAAATCAACAGCAGCATGCCCAGCAAGACCAGCGCGCCCAGGATGCGCTGCTGCTGCGCCACCGGTTTGTCGCCAATCAGCGGCAGCGCATCACCCGCCGGCACCGCCAGCGCCGCTGCACCGGCGCCCACACCGGCCATCGCCGCAAGCTGCGAATCGGCGTAATCGTTGAACTGCTGGGACGCCGGCAGCTCGGAGATGATGGATTGCTCGCTGGTGCGCTCGGACAGCCGGGAATTGACCGTGGTGGCGCCGGTAGCGCCATGGCGGCTGTCGACGCCGATGCGCGCCGTCACTTCGTCGGCATCGGCCGCGGCCTGCAGATCGTCGAAGTTGGTGGGCACACGGTCTTGCGCGCTGTCCGCCCCCTGCCGCTCGGTCTTGAATCTGTCCAGCAAGCCCATCACATCCCCTTCGTCAGTCCTGCAACCGGCCCGGCAAACGCCGCGCGACGCAAACTTTTCTCAAACTCTCAAGCCGTCAGCCCGTGACCGCCAGAAACTGCGGCAAGCGGGCCAGCTCGGCAAGATCGATCTCCTGCCAAACCCGGCCCGATGCATCGCGCCAGCGCGCCAGCGCAAACGCCGGCCTTCCCCCATTCGCTGCATTGTCAGGGCTTTCAGACGGGTTATCGGCCGCGCTGTCGGCCTCAAGCTGCATGTCCACCGCATGGCGCAAACCCTCAAGCTTGTCCACCAACAGCGCGCCATTGACCTCCAGCGCGGTGTTGAACGCCACCAGCCGCCCCTGCACCGCGTAGCCCGGCTGGCCGGCATCACGCAGGCCCAGAAACACCCCCAGATCCACCACCGTGCAGACACCACCCCGCAGGTTCACCACACCGGCCAGCCAGGGCCGGGTGTGCGGCACCGGCAGCACCGCGCCAAGATTGAAAATCTCGCCGGCCTGGCGCAGCGCAAACAACAAGCCCTGGCCGGCGCAATCCACCGCCAGCCAGGACACGCCGGGCTGCTCGGTGCGCACTTGCTGCATGCGCTCGGCAAGTCGGGTTTGCAGGTCGCGCAGGGCTTGCTTGTTGGCCATTGGCGGTTGGGGTTTGGCGATCGGAAGGAGGCGGGGGGCCAGTCAGTCAAACTTGCGGATCTTGGCGATCAGCTCTTCGGCCTGCACCGGCTTGACGACGTAATCCTTGGCGCCTTGCCGCAAGCCCCAGACCCGGTCGGTTTCCTGGTTCTTGCTGGTGCACATGATCACCGGCAGGCCGGCATAACGTGGATCGCGGGTGATGGTGCGGGTGAGCTGGAAACCGTTCTGGCCCGGCATCACCACGTCCATCAGGATCAGGTCGGGCTTGTCCTCGGCCAATCGCTTCAGCGCCTCTTCACCACTCTCGGCGGTGCGCACCTGGTAGCCGCGCTTGAGCAGCAGCTCGGACAGCACATGCAACTCGGTCTTGGAATCGTCGACCAGCAATATCTTCTGCACCGGCATGGTGTTTTCTCCCGCTTCAATCTAGATCCAGCGTGGCGGCCCGCCGGTGATCAGCGCTCAGGCTGTGGACCCACCATCGGCCGCCGGGCTTGCAGCCACACCGAACTGTTGCACGGCCCGCAGCAACTGATCCTTGGTGAAGGGTTTGGTCAGGTAGTCTTCAGAGCCCACCATGCGGCCCCGCGCCTTGTCGAACAACCCGTCCTTGGACGACAGCATGATCACCGGCACATGGGCAAAACGTGGG
>JANOBL010001058.1:0-14422 GCA_031411635.1 Betaproteobacteria bacterium | reverse complement strand
ATGCCAGTCGCGCCATCACGCATGCTGGCGCATGCTGCTCGAATCGCTCAACAACGGCCTGCCACACTTTCGATCTCCCGATTCATCAATCGAATCAAAAGCGTACAGCAGATTCCTCAACAAGACCTTGAAAGGGGTGGGCCTTACCGCCTACATCACGCTACGTGATCAAAATGCCGGCCAAAGGCATCGGGGTCGGTGATCAGGCTCAGATGGCCAGGGGTACGAATCGCGCTTTCACCCGACCGCCCAGGAGGTGCTCCCAGGTTGCCCAGCGCCGCAGCGCGTATTGAAGCACCGTGCTGCAATCCGCACGACTCACTTTGACAAGCGCGGCGTCGAGCGGACGAACGCCCGCGCCATTCGGGACATTCAGGAACTTGCGCAGTTGCCGCTGGGCATCGCTGAGCAGTTCACCCTCCTCGGAGACTCTTTGCAAGCCAGATTGACCGCCGCCCCACGTCTGGTCTGTCAAGTTTGTCGAGCCTATGGAAGCCTGCTCTGTAGTCGATGCCTGGGATGCAGAGTTATCGAGACCCGCGGCTGCTCTGAGCTCATTGGCTATGGCCTCATGGGCCGCTCGCTCCGCTACGGGTTTTTTCGACAGATGCTCGGGATCAAGCTTGAGAGCCCCCAACAAGTCGAAGAGAAGTCTGGCGTTAGGACGGTGTTTGCCCTGACAGTAGTTCCGAATGGTTCGCTCATCCACACCGCTCTTCTTGGCAAGGCTTGCTGGCGTCCAGGGACAACCAGTGGGGATAGCACCCAATCCGTCATCCATGCACCGCGAGAGCAAGCTGCCGAACGCCGTAAACCGCTGGGTCTTGCTTTCCATCCGATGCACCTCGGTTTCCACCTTTTGGGGCTGTGCTTTCCGGGCACAGCTTCTAACCTGTGTACGCGCTGAATCGAAATGACTCGGCGCAGTCTCCCGGCTCTAGAGGGCCGGCTTGTCACCACGCAAAGGATAAATCATGTACTTGAACATCACCCCCCGCAACGTCGGCTCGATCACCAAGCATGCTAAGCGCATGGCTCCGCTCCTGGCCGCACTGCCGGTGGCGTGGACCCTGCAGGCCAACCAGGCGAGCGCGCACGTCATCTTCGATGAGCCCTGCCACAAGGTGTTCCGGTGGGTCAACTGTGACAACCGCCACGACGAGGTGCGCACCCCCGAATGGCTCATCGACACGGACTTCTGCGGCGACGGGCGCCGCCCCTGCTTGAACTGCCGGCCGAACGACGAAGGCTGCGACATGCTCAACATCAACCGCGGCCATGGAGAATGATCATGAAGCGTAATTTTGCAAAAGCGGTTGCCATCGTGCGGCGTACGGCACCTGTGGGAGTTGCGGTGTTTGTCATCGCCATCGCCGTACTCGCACGCCCGGCTCATGCCCAAGTCATCGAGGCCATTGGCGCGGGCCTTGGGACCGCGGCAGCAGTGGCCGAACTTGTCCATGAGTACATCGACCCGAAGATCGCTGAGAAGGATCGCGAGATTGATAAAATCGATAAGTCTCTCGCACATCAGCGCGAGTGCAAGGAGAAGACGGGCGACTACTCGTGCTAGATCACGTGGGGGATTGAATCGAATGCAAGGGGCGGCCATTGGCCGCCCTTGTTGCGTGCTTTATGCATTCCCCACTTGCAATCGGGGGCAGCAGTGCGCCACTTCACTACCAATCATAAAGGCAGGGTCGAAGCGCTCATTGTCGCGGCACAGCTTGGCTGCGCCACTGAACTGCGGACTTGCAGGACGCTTTTCCGGATTTCAGAGATCGTCACTCTCGCGCGGCGGCTGTCCGCTGGCGCGATTCATCACCCGGTCGAAGGCCGCCAGGTCGGCCTTGGCGATGCGCTCGGCAAAGTAGGTTTCGGCCTGCATGATGGCCAGCTTCTCGGCCACTGCAATGCTGACAAACTGGTTGATGCTGATGCCGTCTTGCTTGCTCAGGCGCTCGATGCCGGCGCGGATGGAGCGCGGCAGCCGCAGGGGGTAGGTGCTCAGGTCGGTCATGACAAACTCCGCAAAAATGGTCCGGGCAAGGACAGGCGCAGCCCGAAGCGTTCGGCCGCAGCCGAGAAATGCCTTTGGTTGAAAGTCAGCAACACATCCGCGCCTGCGTTCACCGCCGCTTCCAGCACCATTTCGTCTCCCGGGTCGCGCAGCTGAGGGCGCCATCTGAAATGGATGGCCACCGGCTGCACCAGACTGGCTACAGCGTTCAAGAAGATTTCCACCTCTTGTGTTGTCAATCCGGCCGCCTGGCCATGTTCGGGGCGCAGGCAAACTGCTTCGTATTCGGTAAACAGACTGACGCTGGCTGCCAGGCGCAACTGCCCCAGCCGCGCCCGGCGCAACAGCGCCGCAGAAGCCCCCGTCGGGCTGCGCAGCGCCGCAACGATGACATCGGTATCCATCACCAACAACATGACTCATGATATCACCCGCGATGAAGATTTGGAAGGCTCGGGCCAGCCCTGGACCTGTCGCACGCACACTGATCTGCCGCCCCGGCTTGGTGGGCCCAATGTGGCCATCATCGGCGGTGGCCCCGCCGGCCTGATGGCCGCCGAGGCGCTGCTGCAAGCTGGCGCCAGCGTTGACCTGTACGACGCGATGCCTTCGGTAGGCCGCAAGTTTCTGCTGGCCGGCAAGGGTGGGCTCAACCTGACGCACAGCGAGGCCATCGAGCCTTTCATCAGCCGCTACGCCCAGCGTGTCGCGCAGGTGGCGCCGTGGCTGGCAGCTTTCAGCCCGCAAGACCAGCGCGACTGGGCCAGCGGCCTGGGCATCAACACCTTTGTCGGCAGCTCGGGCCGGGTGTTTCCGGACCAGATGAAGGCCGCGCCGCTGTTGCGCGCCTGGCTGCACCGGCTGCGCGCGGCCGGCCTGCGCTTGCACATGCGTCACCGCTGGACCGGCTGGGCCGAGGATGACTTGCCCAACACCTTGCGCTTTGCCACGCCAACCGGCCCGCTGCTGCAGCAAGCCGATGCCGTGCTGCTGGCCCTGGGCGGCGCTAGCTGGCCCCAGCTTGGCAGCAACGGCGCCTGGCTGGCGTGGCTGGCAGCGCGTGGGGTGGCGGTGGCGCCACTGCAGCCCGCCAACTGCGGCTTTGACGTTGGCTGGAGCGATTACTTCAGCCAGCGTTTTGCCGGTGCGCCGGTCAAATCGGTGCGGCTGCACTTTGACGATGGCCAAGGCCAGCCCTTTGACCGGCAAGGTGAATTTGTGATCACCGCCGGTGGCATCGAAGGCAGTCTGGTGTATGCGGCTGCGGCCCGGCTGCGCGACGCCATCCAGCGCCACGGCAGCGCCACGCTGCAGCTTGATCTGCTGCCCGGCCGCAGTGCCGCGCAGCTTGCCGCTGCACTGGCCAAAGGCCGGGCTGCACGCTCCCTGCCCAACCACCTGAAAGAGCATGCCGGGCTGGACGGCGTGAAGGCCGCGCTGCTGCGCGAAACGCTGAGCGCCGGGCAATTGGCCGACCAGCTTGTGCACGATCCGGCCGGGCTGGCCACGCGGCTCAAAGCCTGGCCGCTGCGGCTGACAGCGCCCCGGCCGATCCACGAGGCCATCAGCAGTGCCGGTGGGGTGTGCTTTGAGGCCACCGACGGCCAGGGCATGTTGATGGCCTTGCCCGGCGTGTTCTGTGCCGGTGAGATGCTGGATTGGGAGGCGCCCACCGGCGGTTACCTGATCAGCGCCAGCCTGGCCAGTGGCCGTGCCGCGGCGCATGGCCTGCTGGCGTGGTGGAGATCGCAAGACACACCGCCAAACCTGCTGCTGCCACTCGGCGCGTCACACATTGAGACGATGTAAACCGTGTAAAGCGCTGGCCCGGTGCCCAGGCGCAGTGGCGGCAAGTTCACAATTGTTGCCGTGCTGCGGCCAGTCTGGGCCCGCAGCGGGACTTGTTGCAAGGGGCTTTGATCATGACCACCACCTTCCTTCGGCGCCATGCGCTGGTTCGCCTCGGTTTGCTGGCCGCGCTGGTGCAAACGGCCTGGGGCACGGCGCCCGCGCTGGCCGCACCGCACGGCAGCGTGCCCGATGCCGTGGTGGCCGAAACCACCGACCGGCTGATCATCAAATACCGCGCTGGCAGCGCCGCCGCGCTGCGGCCCGACGGCCAGACCATGGCCCGTGCCCACGAGGTGCTGAACCGCGCCGGGGTGCAGATGAGCCGGCTGCGTGGCAACGCGATGGCTGCAAATGTGATGAAGCTGGACCGCCCGGTGGGCTTGGCGGCAATGCGCGCGCTGGCGCAAGACATCCAGCGCAGCGATGCCACGGTGGAATACGCCGAGCCCGACCTGCGCATGCAGACCCAGTTGGTGCCCAACGACCCCAGCTATTTGAGCCAATGGAACTACTACGAGTCCACCGCCGGCCTGAAACTGCCCATCGCGTGGGACAGCGCCACCGGCAGCGGCGTGGTGGTGGCGGTGGTGGACACTGGCTACCGGCCGCATGCCGACCTGGTGGCCAACCTGCTGCCGGGTTATGACTTCATCAGCACGGCAGCCACCGGCAACGATGGCAACGGCCGCGACGCCAGTGCGCTGGATGCCGGCGATGCGGTGGTGGCCAACGAGTGTGGCAGCGGCAGTGGTGCATCGTCCAGTAGCTGGCATGGCACCCATGTGGCCGGCACCGTCGCGGCGGTCAGCAACAACGGCCTGGGTGTGGCAGGCGTGGCCTTTGGCGCCAAGGTGCTGCCGGTGCGGGTGCTGGGCAAGTGCGGCGGCTACACCTCCGACATCGCCGACGGCATGGTCTGGGCCTCGGGTGGCACGGTCAGCGGTGTGCCGGCCAACCCCAACCCGGCGCGGGTGATCAACCTGTCGCTGGGTGGCAGCGGCGCCTGCGGCACCACCTTCCAGCGCGCCATCAACACCGCGCGCAGCAGAGGCACGGTGGTGGTGGTGGCCGCCGGCAACTCGGCCGGCGATGCGGCCAATGCCAGCCCGGCCAACTGCCAAGGCGTGACCACGGTCACCGCCGCCAACCGCACAGGCGGCAAGTCCTACTACGCCAATTTCGGCGCCAACGTGGATGTGGCAGCACCGGGTGGCGACATGCGCAGCGCAGCCAGCAACGGCATCCTGTCCACGTTGAACAACGGCAGCAGCGCGCCCGGTGCCGACATCTACGCCTATTACCAGGGCACCTCAATGGCTACGCCGCATGTGGCGGGCGTGGCCGCACTGATGATCAGCCGCAAGCCCACGCTGACGGTGGAGCAGGTGGAGGCCTTGCTGCGCAGCAGCGTGCGGCCGTTTCCGGCGGCTTGCAGCGGTTGCGGCACCGGGCTGCTGGATGCTGGCCTGGCCGTGGCGGCAGCGGCAGCCGCACCGACGATCAGCCTGACCACGGTGGCCGAGGTGGAGCCCAACAACACCGGGTCCACCGCGCAGGTGATCAGCGCGGCCAATGCCCTGGTCATGGCCTCGCTGTCGTCCACCAGCGATGTTGATTTTTACCGGGTCAACCTGCCGGTGGGCAAAACACTCACGGCGCTGCTGACGCCCAACGCCTCGTCCAACTTCAACCTGACGCTGTACACCGCCGCCGGCAGCACGCTGGCCAGCAGCAGCAACACCGGCAATGGTGTGGCGGACACGGTGGTTTACAGCAACAACGGCACGGCCACCACGGCCTACCTGCTGGGCGTGCGCCGCAGCAGCGGCGCTGCCGGCAGCTACAGCCTGAAGCTGGCGCAGTGATCGCATGATCGTTGTTCACCACCTCAACAACTCGCGTTCTCAGCGGGTGCTGTGGCTGCTGGAAGAGCTGGGCCTGCCCTACGAGATCAAGCCCTACCAGCGCGACGCCACGACGATGCTGGCGCCGCCCGAGTTGCTGGCGGTGCATCCGCTGGGCAAAAGCCCGGTGATCAGCGATGGCGGCCTGGTGGTGGCCGAAACCGGCGCGATCGTGGAGTACATCCTGGAGCGCCATGGCGGTGGCCTGCTGCTGCCGGCGCCCGGCACACCCGAGGCCTTGCGCTACCGCTACTGGCTGCACTTTGCCGAGGGCTCAGCGATGCCGCCGCTGCTGCTGACGCTGATCTTCAACCGCATTGCCACCGGGCCGATGCCGTTTTTTGTCAAGCCTGTTGCACGCGGCATCAGCAACCGGGTGATGGACTTGATGGTGCGGCCCAACCTGAAGCGCCAGCTTGATTTCATGGAGGCCGAGCTGGGCCGCAGCGAGTGGTTTGCCGGCGCGGCGCTGACCGGCGCCGACATCATGATGAGCTTTCCGCTGGAGGCAGCGGCCCAGCGCGCCGGGCTGGATGCCAGCCGGCCCCGGTTGATGGCGTTTTTGAAGCGCATCCATGCACGCCCGGCCTACAAGTTGGCGCTGGCGCGGGGTGGGCCGTATTCGTTTGCGTGATCCGTTTGCCTGATCCGTCCGGCATCAAGTCCGCCAAACCCGGGGCGGGCACGGCGCCAAGCCCCAGTGCAACTGCCGCCAGGCACCCCACACCTGCTGCAGCAGCGCCATCACAGGCTCCACCCGGTGGCCCAGCGCACGCAGCACCAGCAGCGACGGCGCGGTGGCGCTAACCCCGGCAGTGGTGGACACGGCGCTGCTGTCGATCACCGCCCGCGCGCCGTCGATCAAAGCCTCGTTGCGCTCACGCGGCAGCGCCTGGCCGTCGGCCAGCCACAGCGTGGCCAGCACCGTGTGGCCGGCCAGGCCCAGCGGTGAATCCATCAACAAACGATCATCACCGGCGATGCGGCCGCGCTCCAGCCAAACCCCGGGCAAAGCCAGATGCTGCAGAAAGCTGCCTTGCACAAACGGCTGGCCCGCCGCCGGCAGGCCCAGCGCCAGCACATCCCAGCCCATCATCTGCGCGCCGGGCGCCAGCGTGAAGCGCAGCCGGTTCTCGGCCTCGCAGCGGTTGTAGGCAATCGTCTCGAGCGGCAGCCATTCCAGCCGCGCGCCTGGCGCCACGTCCATCTGCACTTGCTGCAGCGCCAGCGGGCCGGCGCTGCGGTAGAAGCGGGTGGCGCCCGGTGTGGTGATCAGCGCATGGCTGCCGGTTGCCAGCGTGGCGTCCAGCGCGATCACATCACCGCCGACGATGCCCCCCGGTGGATGCACCAGCACCTGGTGGCACACCGCGTCGCCCTCGGGGTACAGCCGCTGCAGCACGCGCAGCGGGCCGTGGTGGCGGTCCAGCGCAATCGTGCGATCGCCGCGCCGGGTGTAGTCAAGCTGCAGGTGGCCGTGCCAGCCCATGGCTTGCCGCAGGCGCCGGTCAGGCGCCCTGCGAGCCCCGGTGCGCCCAGCCGGTCAGCCGCCGCTCCAGCACCGAGAACAACTCGTACATGCCCATCGCCATCGCGCCCACCACCACCAGGCCGGCAGAGGCCAGGCCCATCTGCATCGAGCTGCCGGCCGACACCAGCAGGTAGCCGATGCCCTCGTTGCTGGCGGTCATTTCGCTCACCGTGGTGCCGACAAAGGCCAAGGTGATCGCCACCTTCAGCGAGCCAAAAAAGTAGGGCATCGAGCGTGGCAAACCCACCTTGACCAGCACATCCCAGCGTTTGGCGCCCAGCACCCGCAGCACGTCTTCCAGCTCGGGCTCCAAGGTGGCCAGGCCGGTGGCGATGTTGACGGTGATCGGAAAAAACGAGATCAAAAACGCGGTGAGCACCGCCGGCCCGACGCCGATGCCAAACCACACCACCAGGATTGGCACAAACGCCGCCTTGGGCAAGGCGTTGAAGCCGGTCATCAGCGGGTAGATCGCGGCATAGGCCAGGCGTGAACTGCCGATCAAAAAGCCCAGCAGCACACCCACCACGATCGCGATGCCAAACCCGGCCATCGTCACCCAGTAAGTGCGCCAAGCATGTTTGGCGATTTCGCCCTTGAACTCCAGCAATTGCTGCCAGATGCGCAGCGGGCTGGGAAAGATGAACTCGCTGACCTTGAAGGCCCAGCACAGCAACTGCCACAGCAGCAGGGTGGCGATCAGCAGCAGCCAGGGCGACCAGGCTTCCAGCTTTTTGGGGCTCATGGTTTGACCCCGGTGGCCGTGGATGCGCTGCCGATCTGGTTACGCACAGCGCCTATGTGCCCGCGCAGCTCGTGCTCTATGTCGGTTAACTTCGGCGTGTTGGTGATCTCCAGATCACGCGGGCGGGGCAAATCAATCTCGCGCCGCACCACAAACCGGCCCGGGCTGCGGCTCATCACATACACCGTGTCGGCCAAAAACACGCTCTCGCGCAGATCGTGTGTGACCAGGATGACGTTGAAGCGCTGTGTCGCTTGCAGATCGCGCAGCGCGCACCACAGCTCCTCGCGGGTAAAGGCATCCAGCGCGCCAAACGGCTCGTCCAGCAGCAGCAGCTTGGGCTCGTGCACCAGCGCTCGGCAAATGCTGGCGCGCTGCTGCATGCCACCCGACAACTGCCACGGAAACTTGTCCTCGTAACCGCTCAGGCCCACGCTTTGCAGCAGCTTGCGGGCCTTGTCTTCGTACTGGGCGCGCTTTTGCTTGAAGCTGGACCGGTAGGGCTCGACGATCTCCAGCGGCAGCATGACGTTTTGCACCGTGGTGCGCCAGGGCAGCAGGCTGGGCGCCTGGAAGGCCATGCCGGTGATCTTCAGCGGGCCGGTGACTGGCTGGCCATCGATCACCACCGTGCCTTTGCTGGGGCGTTTCAGCCCGGTGGCCAGCTTCATGAAGGTGCTTTTGCCGCAGCCCGACGGGCCGACGATGGCGATGAACTCACCTTCGCCCACCCGCAGGCTGATGTCTTCGACGGCAAACTGGGCTTGTGTCAGCAACTCGTCGTTGTAGGCCAGCCAGACCTGGTTGAAATCGACAAAGGCCGTCATTGCATGTGCACCGCAGAACTCACTTGCGCGCCTTGACAAAGATGTCGCGCTCGGCCGCCGTGGGCAAGAAGCTGCCGTTCCACACCGCATCGGGGTTGATGCGGCTCTTGGTGGCATAGGCATCGGCCACCTGGCTGGCCATCAGTGCCAGGCGCGGGCCCGAGGCATTGCCAAAACTCTCGGCGCGGGCATCGGGCGTGGCAATGGCCGAGTCGATCGCCAGGCGCAGCCTGCGCTCTTCCAGCTCGGCGTTGACGATGCCGTCGCGCTCTTTGACCACCGCGGTGGCGGCCTTGGGATCGTTGATCACCTCGCGCGCCGCCTTGGTGAAGGCGCGCAAAAACGCTTTCACCGCCTCGGGGTTTTTCTTGATGAAGTCTTCACCGGCGATGATGGCGTTGCCGTACAGCTTGACGCCGTATTGAGGGAACAACTGCACCGCCACGTCATCGGCCTTGATGCCACGCGCCTCCAGGTTCAGCAGGCTGGTGAAGTAGAAGCCGGTGATCGCGTCCACGTCACCGCGCGCCAACATGGTTTCGCGCAGCGGTGGGTCCATGCTGACCCAGTTGACCGCGCCCACGCCGTTGGCCTTTTGAAAGATCGGAAACGCACGCCGGCCGGCATCAAACACCGGGGCGCCCAGCTTTTTGCCGGCCAGGTCAGCCGGGGTCTTGATGCCGGTTTTTTTCAGCGAGAACACTGCTGCCGGCGTGTTGTTGTAGACCATCATCACCGCCACCGGCTTGTTCGGTGCGGTGGGGTTGTTGGCATGAAACTCCATCAGCGCGGCCAGGTCGGCAAAGCCCATGTCGTAGGTGCCCGAGGCCACCCGGTTGACTGCATTGCCCGAGCCGTTGCCGGCGTCGATCGTGACATTGAGCTTTTCGGCCTTGAACTGGCCCTTGGCCACCGGCCACAGGAAAAAAGCGCTGGGGCCTTCAAAGCGCCAGTCGAGCTGGAACTTGATCGGCGTTTCCTGGGCCTGCGCCAGCACCGGCAGGGCGGCCAGCAGCATGGCGGCCAGCGTGGTGTTCAGCGTGGCGCTGACAGCGGCGCGGCGGGTGAATTGCTGGCGATCGGGGCTTGGGCTCATACGGTCTCCGGAGAACTTTTAGAAGGGCTGGTGGGGTACTCTGGCGTGTGCTGCCAGCGCATGCAAAAAGCGTGCGCATGGTGGATGGCAGCAGCTCGGACCGGGTTCAAACCGGCGTGAACATCGGCACGCTGGCACCGCCCTCGGCCGGCTTGAAGCACACCTTCACCCGCTGGCCGATGTGCAGCGCATCCAGATCGCAATCGACGATGTTGCTCAGCATCGTCACGCCTTCGTCCAGCGTCACGTAGGCGATGGCATAGGGGATCGGCCCGGCACGGCGCGTGACGCTGACGCTGTAAATCGTGCCGCCGCCGCTGGCGTCCTCCCACGCGGTATCGCCCAGGCAAAACGGGCACAGCGGGCGCGGATACCAGTGCGCTTGCTGGCAAGTGCCGCAGCGGCGCAGGCGCAACACCCCTTGGCGGGCGGCGGTCCAGAACGGCTCGGTAACCGGATCGACGATCGGTGCGGCCAGTGGGCGGTCGGTGTGGGGGGTGCTCATGGGATCAACCTCTTTCCAGGATCAAGGTGGCGCTGCCGTGACGCGAGCCCAGCAGGCCGCCGGTGCCTTGCGCCAGTGCCAGCGTGCAGTTGGGCACTTGCACCTGGGGATGGGCTTCGCCGCGCAACTGGCGCACCGCCTCGATCACCTTGGTGATGCCGCCCCGGTTGGCCGGGTGGTTGTTGCACAGGCCACCGCCATCGGTGTTGAAAGGCAAGCTGCCCACGCCCGAGATCAGGTTGCCGTCGGCCACAAAGCGGCCCCCTTCGCCCTTTTTGCAAAAGCCCAGGTCTTCAAGCTGCAGCAGCACAGTGATCGTGAAGCTGTCGTAAATCGATGCGTACTGGATGTCGGCCGGCCGCACGCCCGCTTCGGCAAACGCGATCGGGCCGGAAATGGCCGCGCCCGACCAGGTCAAATCCACTTTGCCGCCGAGCTGGCCCTTGACGCTCTCGCCGGCGCCCAGCAGGTTGACCACCGGGCGTTTCAGCGCCCGCGCAATCTCGGGCCGCACCACCAGCAGCGCGCCGCCGCCATCGCTGACCACGCAGCAATCCAGCTTGCGCAACGGGTCCGAGATCATCGGCGAGGCCAGCACGTCCTGCACCGTCACCACCTCGCGCAGCATCGCCAGCGGGTTGTGCTGGGCATGGGTGGACGCGGCCACCTTGATCCACGCAAGCTGCTCGGCCGTGGTGCCAAACTCGTGCATGTGGCGCGCGGCGGCCAGCGCGTACATGTTGACGGTGACCGGGCCGTACGGCGCCTCCCACGGTGCGTCGGGCGCAGTGACCAGCACGTTGCGCGGCGCCACGCCGCTGGAGCCCTCGCTGCGTGGCCGGCCGGCCAAGGTGATCAGCGCCACATTGCATTTGCCGGCGGCGATTGCCTGGGCGGCATGCGACACATGCACCAGGTAGGCCGAGCCGCCGGTGTCGGTGCTGTCCACATGGCGCACTTTGAGGCCCAGGTAATCGACCATGTTGTTGGCGCCCATGCCCGGTGCATCACCGGCGCAAAAGTAGCCGTCCACGTCTTGCAATGTCAGCCCGGCATCGGCCAAGGCCCCGCGTGCGCATTCGGCATGAAGCTGCGCCACCGTCTTTTCCGGGGCCTTGCGGGTGGGATGCTCAAAGGCGCCTGCAATACAGGCCTGGCGTCGCAATGACATGGTGGTGGTCTCGGTTTGGCGCGGGCACGGGAGAAAAATGGTAACTTGAATGGCCACCGCGCCACCTCTCCACAACCGGACTTGCCATGATCGATTCGCTGCTGCTGGCCGCCACCCGCATCGCCACCTTCGAGCACCAGCGCCCGCTGACCAATGCCAGCGGGTTTTTTTTCCAGCGTGAAGAAAGGCTCTTTTTGGTCACCAGCCGGCATGTGCTGATCGACGAGCCCAGCAAACACCATCCCAACCGCATCGAGATCGAGTTTCATACCGATCCGGACGATCTGGCCAAGGCCAGCAGCTTCTCGCTGCTGCTGTACCAGGAGGGCAAAAGCCAGTGGCGGCAGGGCACCGATGCCGCGGGCGAGATCGATGTGGCGATGATCGAGCTGCAACCCGGCGCCTTGCCGGACGGCAGCGTTTACCACGCGTTCACGCCGGCCCATCTGCAGCAGTTGGACGATGCGGTGGAGGTGGGCAGCTCGGCGTTGATCGTGGGTTTTCCGCTGGGTTTTCACGACACGCTGCACCACTTGCCGGTGGTGCGCCAATCGGTGATCGCATCGGCGTTTGGCATGCGCTTCCAGGGCCTGGGCTATTTTCTGACCGATGCCCGCACCCACCGTGGCACCAGCGGCGCGCCGGTGGTAATGCGCAGCCCGGTGGCGGTAGACGAGCAGGGCGACTTGCCCTGGAAGCTGCTGGGCGTTCACTCGGCCCGGTTGGACATGGCCAACCGCGACAAGGTGCAGGATGAATCGCTGGGCCTGAACTGCGCCTGGTATGCCGACATGCTGATGACGCTGAGTGAGCATTGAGCGGCCGGCCCGGTGTAAGGTCATCCCGGGCCCACCGACTGAACCGTCGTCAGCGCTGCGCCACGATGGCCCGCCACCTGGCATCACACCACGCAACCCACCAGGAGAGTCCGATGTCCACCACGCTCAAAACCCAAGCTACCCCCACCACCTTGTCCGCTGTTGCACTGGCCTTGGCGCTGGGCGCGGCTTTCACGGCACAACCGGTGGCCGCTCAATCGGCCGACAAGGAAAAGTGCTTCGGCGTGTCGCTGAAGGGTAAAAACGATTGTGCTGCGGGCGCCGGCACCTCGTGCGCCGGCACCTCCAAGGTCGATCACCAGGCCAACGCCTGGGCCCTGGTGCCCAAGGGCAGTTGTGAAAAAACCATGTCCAAGACCTCGCCCACCGGCAACGGCCAGCTCAAGGCCTTTGTGGGCAAGGCGGCGTGAGCGGGGCCCGTGCACCCATCGGGCTGGCACCCACCCTGACCACGATGGCCGCGGCACCGTTGGTGAGTGGCCCGGGTGGCGCGGCCACCATGCCTTTTTGGGCCAGCGGCCTGGTCCGGCTGAACCACGCTTTCAGCCGCATCCCGCACAGCCTGATCGCGCTGTTGGCCAGGTTCTCGATCGCAGCGGTGTTCTGGGCATCGGCCCAGACCAAGGTCCAGGGCCTGGTGATCAACCTGGTCGAGGGCGACATCCGCCTGGGCTGGCCGCAACTGGCAGACTCGGCCGTGGCGCTGTTTCGGGATGAGTACAAGCTGCCGCTGCTGCCGCCCGAGTGGGCAGCCCTGGCTGCAGCATCGGCCGAGCATGTGCTGGCCTTGCTGATCTTGCTGGGGCTGGCCACGCGGCTGTCCGCGCTGGCGCTGCTGGGCATGACGCTGGTGATCCAGACCCTGGTCTACCCAGGCGCCTACGCCACCCATGGCACCTGGGCGGCACTGCTGCTGTGGCTGATGGCGCTGGGCCCGGGTGCGGTGTCGCTGGACCGATTGCTGGATCGGTCGCCGGACCGGTCCGGATCGCATTAGGCCAAGTCTGCCGGGTCGGCCGGGTCAGGCTTCCTGCGTCACCAGCGGCCGGATGGCCTGGGCCAGGCTGCCCTTGGGCCCCTGCACCAACTCGTAACTGACCTTGCTGCCTTGCTTGAGGGTGCGGAAGCCTTCCATCTCGATCGCCGAAAAATGCGCAAACACATCGGGCCCGCCTTGTTCGGGCTCGATGAACCCAAAACCCTTGGCATCGTTGAACCATTTGACTGTTCCGACCAACATCTCGTACTCCTGAACATCCCCGCCTGCTGAGGGTGTGTCAAATTCTGAGAAGCTTGCGGGTTTGGCGTCAATCCGGAGAACTGGACCAAGCGCTGTCGGCAATCCCCTACAGTGGGGACGGCGCGCCACAGTGCATCACCAGCGGCGGTTCAGACACGGCTTGCATGGATTTGGCAAGGCCGGTATCAGACTGCAACGCCTGGCCCTTTTTCACGCCTTGCAGCCAGCGGAAAAGGCGCAATATCCGGGTGAGGCCCAAGGTTTGCAATGCGACTCGATAGAATGACCCATGCCCCAGGAAGAACCACCCACCCCACCGGCCAAACCGCCGGTGATGCCGCGCCGCAGCAACGACGGCGCGGTGGTGGTAGAGCGCAAGACCGCGCGCACCAAACCGCCGCAGTTGTACCAGGTGGTTCTGCTCAACGATGACTACACACCGATGGAGTTTGTGGTCATGGTGTTGCAGCAGTATTTCAGGTGCGATCTCGAAACCGCCACGCTGATCATGCTGAAGATCCACCACGAAGGTCGTGGCGTTTGCGGCGTCTTCTCGAAAGACGTTGCCGCCACCAAGGTTGAACTCGTACTCGCCGCGGCGCGCCGCGCCGGGCATCCGCTGCAGTGCATTATGGAGGCCGCATGATTGCGCAAGAACTGGAAGTCAGCCTGCACATGGCGTTCGTCGAGGCG